>NZ_CACWVY010000028.1 GCF_902764455.1 uncultured Methanobrevibacter sp. | reverse complement strand
AACGTCTTTGGATGTAGTGTTGGTGTTGAATACTGAATCGCCCATGTATGTTGCAACTACGGTGTAGTTTCCAGGTTCGATGCTGTTGGTGAATGTTTCCACATGACCGTTAATAACGTCCATGTACATAGTATATTCTTCACCGCTTTCTTTACCTACCATATAGAATTTAACCAGTCCTGTTGCAGATTCGTTTATATCAACCATAACCAATGCAGCATCTTCATAAACATCAATGTTAAGATCGATAGTGGTATTTTCCACAGTAAATGTCACACTAGTACTGTTCATATTGAAGTTATCATCACCAAGATAAGTTACCTCAACAAAGTAACTATTTGGAAGTAAATTAGTAGTTAATTTTGCGACACCATCAACTACTTCAATATTAGCAACAGTACCGCCAACAGCTAACCGTACAAATCCGGTAGCATTTTCATCAACATTCACAGTCACTGTAACTCTGTATCCAACCACTTCAGCACTAGCAGTAATAGGCGTATCTTTCTTAATGTGACCTTTGAGAGTGAACTCTTCAGAGGTAATGTTAGTATTAAATCTGGAATCACCCATATAGGTTGCGATTACTGTATAATCACCAGTTTCAAGAATATCTTGAAGAACCGCTTTACCATCAATTACATCGACATAGAGAGTGTATTCTTCTGGACCAGTTACTTGGAATTTGACAAGACCGGTTGCTGCTTCATCAACAGTAACAGTCATTGTCACATTGTTTTCTCCAGTTGCGACATCCAATTCAATTGGAGTGTCCTGTTTATTTACATTGAATGTTGTGGTATTATATGCGCTGTAGTTACCGTCAACAACAGTTACAGAAACAAAAATATCCTTACCAACAGTTAAATCAGGAATATATTTAACTCCTTCTCCATCATTAACAGATACAGTATAGTTTTCACCTCTAATACTTACAATGTATTCACCGTCAACATCTGCCTGAACAACAACAGTAGCATTATCACCATAAGTAATATCCTCAACAGAAACAACAACGGAAATCTGTTTACTTGTTACTTCAAATACTGCTTCTTCAAATGCGGAATAATTCCCGTCAATTGCAGTTGCATTAACAGTATAACTTCCAACAGTCAAGCCAGGAACTGAAACATTTCCGGTACCGTTTACAACATTAACTTTATAAGTTTCATTACCGACATAAACGAGATATTCACCGTCAGCATCTGCACCAACAGTAACTACTGCTTTTTCGCCGTAGGTTATATTGGATACAGTAATGTTTAATTCTACAGTTTTTGGAATGACTAATACTACGCCAGGATAGACTACGGATTTATTGGTGTAGTAGGAATCACCTTCATAAGTACCTGTGACCAGATATTTTCCAACATTGTCTACGACATACAAATTAGGAACAACAAGTTCTTCGAGACAGGATTGTGTGATAGTGTAAACAGGATTCATATTGGAATCATATACAGTGTAGGTAATGTTTCCATATGCATTTTCTGGAACTTTCACATGAACAGTTGCATTTTCACCATAATAAATAGTATCGTTAGATAGGTTGAAAATTCCGATATTTTCATTAACTGTTAAATTAGCATAGCCGTATGCTTCATTATAGTCGTCAGTTTCAATTTTATAAACTTTGATTTCATATTTACCGGGTTTGAAGTTTTTACTTGGAACTGTAAATGTTCCGCTGCCGTCAATATACAATGAAACTGCATCATCGTAGCTGTCGTTTATAAATACGGTATAATAATCAGCAACGTCGACTTTTACATTAATTTCAATATCTTCACCATAGTTAGCTTCAGCATCACTTACAGTTATGTTTGGAGTGGTTTTGTAAACTTCCACATAAACTGGTATACCGACTGGATAGTAGTTTTTATTTCCACCATATGATGCTGCAACTAAATAGTTACCATGGGTCAATGTGAGATTTTCAAGCTGAGTCTTGTTATACCATTTTCCATCCAATTGATAGAGAATCTTATCGGTAGCATTATTGATGAGTGTTGCATTAACTTCTAATTTTTCACCCTGAGTAATATTTGATATTGTAACTTTTAATCCAGGATCTATACGATTTACAGTGAATGTTTTAGTTTTTTGATTAAATACAAATGTGTTTGAATCATCGTTTTGTGCATTTAATACCACATCGTAGTCTCCACCTGTTAGATTGCTTAAAGTGAGGGTGAATTTATTGTTAGTTACTTTGACTGGATAGACTTTGTTGTTAATGTTTAAATTGACATTGAAGTCGAAGTTTGTACCAATATCAATAGTACCATTAATTATTTCAGTTTGTCCGTAGTCAATATCACTAACAGCATAATCGACGTTTTCAGTATCAAAGGTTGTATGGGTAATGTTCACATTAGGGTTCTCACTATAGATGTTTCTGCAATCGCCTCCCTTATTTTCTGCAAACACACATCCGTTGACACTAGCATTCACATCTGATCCAATGAATAATGCACTTTCGCCTGAACGTGGGTTGTCTGAAAGTGTGTTGGCTAAAAATGAGGATTCTGAAACGGACAGATTTTTGTCTTCACTTAAAACAATATAATTAACAGTATTGTTACTGAATGTACATCCTGAAATACTATTTTGAACATTGTTCCTTGTTTCGATTATACGACTAAATGAATTTCCTGTAAATATTGAATTTTCAATATTCAGGTTAGAATTATTCCTTGCAAAGATACCCCATCCTTTAGTATTATCGTAAAATTCAGCATTGATGAGAACATCATTACATCTCTCAACAGAAATGACTTCACCTGATCCTAATGTGTTTTCAACAAATTCAGTTGATATGACTTTTGCTGAATTCGCATTAGTTATATTAATGAGGCGGCCCCAACTGTCGATTGTATTGTTTTCAAATGTTGATTCATTAATGATAATGTCAGATTTACTATTGACGAGGTAAGTGTGGTATATTTTATTGTCATAAAATTCAGAGTTAACAATACTTAAATTTCCTTCACTGTATATTAATCCTTTAAATGGTTCTGAATTAGTCCCTGCATGAGTGTCGTTAACTAAATTATTTTTGACAAAGGTACATCCGTCAAAAGTCAAATTACCTCTATTCAAAAAGACTGTCTCTTTATACCTATTATCAAATCCAGTGAATATTGCATCACATATGGTAACATCAGAGCCTTCATTAACTGCTATAAACATTAATATTGTTGAATTTGCATCAAAAATAACCTCTCCAAGTGAAATTATGCTTAATTTTTTACCTAAAATACTCACTCCGAGATTACCTAGATTACTGTAACTTCCTTCCATTACATAAATAATGTCTTCATCTGTAGAATTACGGATAGCTTCAACCAATGTATCGAATTTTCCACCAGTACTGTTGACAATGAAATTGCCCATATATTATAGTTTTCATCACCTTCACGGACAACCATTACGCTGTAGTTTCCTTCTCCAACACTGTCCAATGTTATTTCAGCTGTAGTGTCAGCAATAGTGAAAGTTGAAAGCCTATTATTGAACAGAAGCTGGAATGTTCCGTTTTTACTTGCGTTGATTTTTAAAACAGGTGTACCTTTATCTGCATTCTTAAGGATAATGTCCTCTACAGTCAGATTTATGTAGACATTCGCCTTATTTACGATAAGCCTGTCTCTTATTGCTTCACCATAATAAACGTTGCCGTTTTTATCATAAATGACTTCATTTAATATAACGTCATAAGCGCCTTTTGGTAAAATACCAGTATTATATTCAAATATACCATCTGTAATTGCGACTTCAGCATCTTTATAGTTAACAAATCCAGGTAATATTAATTGAAGGTCCATGTTGAATTGAGGATCAAGTGTACCTGTAATTGTTGTAGGGATGCCGTATTCTCCATCCGGTACGTATAATATCACATCATAGAAATCGAATGTGTTATTACTAAATTCTTGAACATCGCCTGCATTGTAAATGTTTGCATACTCGTAAGCGAAGTTAATTCCAAAGAATGATTCTGCAAGTTTCAAGGTTTTGTTGTTGTAGATTGCCCCACCATTGCCTGTTGCGGTATTTGCAACTAATGTGGAATTATTTACAATCAATATATTATTATTGTAAATGGCACCTCCGTCCTTTTCACTGAATCCTCCACTAAATGATGAATTATATATGTTTGCTTTACCGTCATTGAAAATTGCACCACCATATCCATTTGCAGTGTTATCTTCAAAAGTAGAGTTTAAGACTTCTAATGTTCCTTCATTATAAACAGCTCCACCATTTTTACCTTCATTTTCATTGAAAACAGTGCCATTAATAGATAATTTATTTTTATTATATATTGCACCACCATTTCCGTTATTGATGTTTTCTGTGAAGTTGGAAGAGACAATTTCTGCTTCTCCATTGTTGTACACTACGGAATTTGTATTTATGACATTGCTTGAGAATTCAGCTCCGTCGATGAATAATTTTCCATTATTTAAAACAATAGCATTATTAATGGAATTAAGTGAAAATACACCGTCTGTTATATTTAAGGAACCGGAATTGTATATGATTGTCTCGGTTTCAAAACCTGTGAAAGAACAGTTTTTAAGTGTTAAACTGCCGTAATTTTCAATTGATGCATGATCTTTTATGCCTCCATCAACAAACTCAATGTTTTCAATTACAACATTACATCCTTCAGCCACTGTAAAGAACCAATTTGTGCTGTTTCCATCGAAAACAACCATACGGTCTCTGAAGTTGGTAAGTGTGAAAGATTTGCTAATGTCAATTTCCATATTCTCATCAATATGATAATTTGCATTTGCATAAATAATACCATTATCTGTAACATTGCCAATAGCGTCAGTTAAGTTTTCATATACCTCATCTGCGGATATGATGAAGTTTGGCACTATCATTTCAAATGATGCATCTTTAAAGATATATGTATTTAAGTCATGGTCATTCATTACACCTATGGTGTAGTTTCCGCCCATTACATCCTCGAAAGTGACATTAAATGTTTGGGAACCGTTATTGTAAATTGAGTATAATGGTATATGATCGAAGTACAGTAAAACGATTGAATCGAAGATATCAGTAGATGTACCGATAACAGTTACTGTCTGGTTGATTTTATCCATTGACCAATTTACTGTATCCTTAGCGTTAAATATACAAGCTTTCTTAACTATTTCATCAACAGCATCACCAGCAAAGTAATTCATAGTTCTCTCATCATCTTCACCTTGGTAGTTGTCTAAAAATGTACATGCGTAAAATGAAGCTGATACGAACTGTTCAAGACCTTCTGAAATATAGATTACTCCACCTTCAGATCTTGCAATATTGTTTATAAATGTAGTGTTATATGCAATGACATCTGCATCCTGGTCTGAAGTAACTGAACCGATATATATTACTCCACCATATTCAGCTTCGTTATTGTAGAAATTACAGTTCAGCAATGTTAAAGTACCCGCATCCATTTCGATAACTCCACCATCACTGTTGGCATATCCGTTGATTACGGTAATGTTTTCAAGAGTAATTGTAGGGCCTTCTGTAGTATATACGATAGGAATAGGTGGAACTGTCTCAATTATCTCAACTTCAGTATCATATGATAAATACAGGAAGTCACTTTCATGTTGACAGTCAAAAATAACCTCTTCGCCTTCAAATGCTCTGATTGTTATTTCTAATTCTCCTTCAATATCAATACCGGCGTTTCCATCTTCGTAAGAATAGGTTCCTCCTCTAACTGTAATGATTCCTCCCATTAATGAAGCCGCATCTATTGCTTCTTCCAGGGTTTCATAATATTCATAATCTGAATCTTCATCTTCCTGGTATATAAATGGATAGTTATATTCATCATCATAGTCATCTTCATCCTCGCTGAGAATATTTACATTACTTGCGGACCTCATAATGGATAATGGAGCCATTTTGATATTGCTGGTTGAATAGTATAAATCATCACCTTCAAATACTGCACTGATTTCATAGTCTCCGTCATCCAAATCGGAAACGATTAAATCGTCTCTGCAGGATTGGGTTAGGGTTTTAACAATGTTTTTATTTGAATCTGTTATTGTGTAGGTGATATTTCCTACTGCATTTTCCGGAGCTGAAACACCGACAATAGCCTCATTTGGAGATGTGACTTTATTGGAGGCATTTAATGTGACTACCGGAATATTTTTAGTGACTTTCAAAGTAGCCTCAGTGGAATTTGATTTGTAGTTTACACGTTCCTGTGAAGTGACTTTGATTGTGTAGGTTCCAGGTTCAAATATTTCATCTATTTCGACAGCTCTGCTACCGTTAACATATTTATCAGTTTTGTAATCTCCAATTTCTATTGTATAGATTGATGGAACATTTGTTTTTATGTTTACAATAACGGTACCATTATCTTCTACTTCCACATCCTCTACAGAAATGGTCGGATTGGCTTTATATACTTCAAAATTGATGGTGGAAGATGAAGGTGCGTAATCTTCATTATTGTAGGTAGCTACTAAGGTATATTTTCCTGCATCTAATTTCAATGATTCGAGTTCATCTTTTGTGTATTCTTTTCCATTCAATTGATAACTTATTCTACCTGAAGCAGTGGAAGGCAATGTTTCAACGACTTTCAGGGTTTCACCATAGGTAATATTGTCAACAGAAACATTTAATTCAATGCCTATACGGTTAACTTTGAAAGTTATGCTTATGCTGTCCATCAAGTAGGTATTATTGTTCATATCTACAATATTGTTTAAAACAGCGGTATGTTTTCCATGATTCAATACACCTGCATTATAGGTAAATGCATTGTTTTTAATTTCTGCAGTGACATTTTCACCATCAACGGTTAAGTTTGCTAATGTGTAGATATTGACACCAGGATCTGCTGTACCTTTGATTATTGAGTCATTACCATATGAAACAGTTGACGCTTTTAAGTTAGTATCGCTAACTTCAAAAACAGTATCATGAGCCACGGTAAATCCGTTGCTGTAAACATGTCTGTTTTCTCCAGTGTTATTCATAAAAATACACTCTTCAATGAGTGCTGTAACTTTAGGAGAGGTTGCAACGGCTCCAGTTGTTGCATGGTTATTTGTAAAGGTACTGCTATCTATAATCAATGTGAGTTTTTCATTATTAGGGTTTTTGATTAAAATTGCAGATCCCAACTTACCGCTATTGTTATTGAAGGTACAGCCTTCAATGAATGCATTTGAACTTCCGTCAAGACATAAGACTCCTCCGTCCACATCTTTGTTGGCGTTGTTTTCAAAGTTGGATAATCCTATGTCAATTGTTACCTCGGTAGTGTTTCCATTGACATATATTACTCCACCTTCAAGTTGGGCTTTTTCTCCTAAACTATTTTTGATGTTGTTTTTAACGAAATTAGATAGACTTACAGATGTATATCTTGAATTGTTTCCGACATATATTGCAGATCCTTTAACAGCAGTATTCTGTTCAAAATCACATGAATAGATTGCTGATTCAAATTGAGCTATGTTTTTAAAGTGAACTGCTCCTCCTTCACGTGCAGTGTTGTTTATGAATTTGGAATCTGTGATTGAAATATCCTCATAACCCAATGATGTGACTGCTGCAGTACTTACTTTTAAAGGAGCGACATTGTTTATGAAATTACAGTTGTCAATTTCCAGTGATTCTCCGTCACTAAATATAGCTGCTCCACCATTTCCAGCAAATGATGTTTTTGTAATCTTATTGTCTGTAAAATTACATGAATCTAGTGAAAGATCTCCGTGATTGACTATAGCTCCATAATTTGTATTTCTGTTGTGAATTCCTCTGAATGCTATACCATAAATATAGACTTCAGCATTTTCGTTTACAATTATGAAATTCGCATCGCCGCCCTGAGCATCAAAGACCACAGTTTCCAGTGCAATAATATCTAAAGTCTTATTGGATATTACTACTTTTGTGTCTTTATATGTGCCGTTTTTAACATATATTGTATCTTCATTGCCGGAATTGGCTACAGCCTGTGCTAAAGTATCATATTCCACATTTGTACTTACGACGAGGAAGTTGCTGTATGTTTTACTCACTGAAAAAGTAGTAAAATTCATAGCAAGATCAAAGTTTTCATCAGCATCGCGCATAGCAACAACTGAATAATTACCTAAATCAAGACCTGTCAGCTGCATACTGCCTTTACCGTTTACAACTTCAAGCTTATAATATTTATTTCCGATGAAAATTGTGTAATTATTATCCCAATTAGCATAAAGATTTAAAACAGGTATTTCAGGTATTAATACATTTTTTACTTCAAGATTCAATAATATTTTAGCTTTTGCAATCACTACTTTTAGATATGCAGGGTTTGTTAGATAGAATTCGTTTCCATTTAAATCAGAATAATATACGTGAGTATAGAAATGGTCATTACTGTCTCCCTGAGTATACATTCCTTCCATGGCTAATTCATGTGTTCCACCACTCAGCACTCCAAGATTTATATTAAATTTGTTATCTTCAACAGTAAGCAAATCTCCGAAAACATTCTCATCATCTATGGTTCCTGATAAAAGAGTAAAAGTATTATTTAAATTTGAACCCCAGTCAAATTTACCATTAAGAATATACTCACTACCATATGAAGCATCTTTTTGAGTCATTGTTAAATTCAAATCATATTCATTGAACTCTAAATTAAATTTCCTTGTAGGTGATTTGGAGAATATGTTCCTCTGATTAGTTGCAATATTGGAATCAAAAACACAGGTAGTAATATTAACGAGTCTGTCGCTGCTGTCGGTTATATAGATAGCTCCTCCAGTTTCAGCTGTGTTTAGCATGAATGTAGTGTCTTCAATTTTAAGATTAGTTGCATATATTGCACCACCTTCAGTTGTTGCATCATTACGGGTAAATTCGGAGCTTGTAATAGTTAAATCTGAAGAAGGATTTGCATTAATTGCTCCTCCCTGTTCACCAGTATTGTTGGTGAAAGTACATTCATCTATAGTTGCAACAGTATTTTTTAAGATAATGTGGCCGTTTAAATCAAAAGTTGTATCATTTAGTGCCAGTTTTGAATTTTGGGCATCAATTGGAGTTCCAGGTTGGTTTTGAGAATTTTTAATATTATTAAATTCACAATCTGTAATTGAAGACTCCAAATTGCTAGTGAATATTAATGCTGCATTTGAAAATTTACCGGTTATAGTTATATCTTCTAGGATAAGTTGGGCATTAGCACCTACGTCCAACAGATAATTTTGAGAATTACTTGAAAAAGTGACAGTATCCTCATATTCGGAAATAATTTTAGGCCTAATTGTTACTACTTTATTTCTAATCTGCACGTTAAAATTAGAAGAACCTGTGTAAGTTCCGGCTTCAACAGTAATTACTCCACTTCCACCATTAGGAATAGCATTAACAGCTGCACTTAAACTTCCAAATGCGTCCTTATCGTCTAAAATAAAATAAGAGTCTGAAATAGTAAAAATATTTCCAGAATAACTGTATCTTTTGTCACTATCTTTCATCATGTAAACAGTATATGTTCCTGTTTCAAGATCAGTGAATTCTACAGAATGGAGATTAGCCCAAGGTTTATCAGTATAATAAGAACCATCTTTATATAAAACCACTAAATTTACATCATCATCAACGTCAGGTGTTATTGTGACTGATTGAGTAGGAGCGTCTACTTCAATTTCAAGGGAACCATGTCCTATAAATAGACAATTTTCAAAACTCCAATCTGCACTTTTACCACTATCTATACTATAATCATCAAAATCGTTTGGTTCATCAGAGCCCTTTTTATTTCCTTCAAAATAACAGTTTATAAGTTCAACTGAACCGCCATCTTCAATACAGATGGCTCCACCGTATCTATCAGCCTTATTGTTTATGAACCTACAGTCTGTGGCTTTAAGTGAACCTTCATCCACATTTATGGCACCACCTAATCCATAACTAACTCCATCGCTATTAGCATGATTTTCTTCAAATATACACCTGTTCAAGGTCAATTGTGCTCCATCTTCAACTTCAATAGCACCACCATCACGTGCCTTCATATTTCTAAAGGTAATGTCATTGATTGTGACCTTTACATTATTATTAGTTACACGAAGGAACCAACCACTTCCACTTCCATCAAAAGTTACTGGGCCGTTGCCGTATGGCTGGAGTGTTATAGCTACTGCTGTATTAACTTTATACTCAAAATCATCATCATCATCAGAGTATTTATAATAACCTGCCAAAACCTTTATTGTTCCTCCCTTATGATTTTCAGCGTCAGACCAGGCATCTTCCAAATCATAATACCATTCACCAGTACCATCATAGTAAAAATTTTTACTACTGTGTTTAAGCAAATCATCATTTGCAGCGGAAAGCACATCATCTGAAGCAGAGGATGCAACTCCCACCTTATGATTTTCATCTCGACTATCAGTTACATTAATTTCAACATCTCCGCCACTTTCACTCTCCGGCGAAATAGCGTTGTCTTCATCAACAGCAACTGAAGTTGCTGCCACGTCTGTATCACTGACTTCTTCCATTAATGTTTCATTAGCATCAGTCGCTGAAATTGCACCGATACTTATAAACAATACAAGGATTATCAGCAATATCCCTATCGTTTTTTTCTTCATTTTAAAATACCTCAAATTTGTAAGTAATTATAGAATATTCATTCAAAAAATTTACTCAATAATATTTCTCAGTTTATTGTTTTATAAACTTATTGTTGTTTGAGGAATTAAAACTATAAATTTAGTTTTTATTTTCCAATATAACAGAACGTTTGTTCTTAAAATTAATTTTACACTTCAACCGAACGTTCGTTCTCTATATCATTTAATAACTATAAAATATAAATTATTTAATGTATGAATACAAAACAGTTAATTTTAGAAAATACTTTAAAATTAATGATAGAAAAACAAGACTCTCTGATTTCTATTAGAGAAATAAGTGCATCCTCCGGAATTGCAATTGGTGGAATATATCACTATTTTTCAAATAAGGAAGAAATATACGATGAACTTATTGAAAAATATTATATGAATTATTACAGATTTAATATAGACAAACTCAGACAGATAAATGGTAATGCAAAAGAAAAAATCCATGATGTCATGGCTGAAATTTTCAGGCAAAAAGAAACCGGAATCAAGATTGAATCGATTGATGGTGATATAGACTACAGATCATTATTGCTGGTTTTAACCGGAGAGGTATTTGCTTATGAAAATTATGCGGAGTTGAGCCATTGTATTTTAAAAGAATTTAAGGATTTTTTCACAGAAATTATTGAGGAAGGTCAAAAAAACAGGGAAATCAGACAGGACCTCTCAACCGAGGACATTGTAGAGTCATTGATTATCATGTACATGGGAATTCAATATAAATGGGAAGTATATTTAATTGATGATATGATTCAGGACTTTGAAGATAATTTTAATTTGGAATGGGAAAAGATAAGATTCAGGGAATAATTAATTAAACTGAGAAACATGATGTGGTTAGATGAACACCAAAGATTTGATTGTTGAAAAAACGCTGAAATTAATATTGGAGAAAGAATCAGTTGATATTTCAATCAGTGAAATTCGAAATTATACCGGACTTACAACAGGCGGCATATATTATCATTTTTCAGATAAAAGCAAATTATTTGAAGCAATTCTTCAAAAGTATATGGTGGATTATATTAAAGTCGATTTTGATAAAATCATCCTCGAAGGTTCATCAAAGGACAGAATCCATGACACATTGTGTCATGTGTTACATCACTACATAAATGGTGTGGAAATTGAAAGCATAGATGAAAAAATCAATTATGCCAGTGTAGTACTTCTTTTAACTGGAATTGGCTATGCAAATGATGATGTTAATAGCATAGTTTCACAAACAGGAAATGATGTTAGAAAATTTTTAACCGGCCTTGTCGAAGATGGCAAAAGGCAAAATGAAATCTCTAATGACTTCACAACTAAAGACATTGTAGAATCTTTGTATATCATGTATATGGGAACTCAATATTTCTGGTTAAATTTCCCAAATGATGATATTGATTTAATTTTTGAGAGAAACTTTGAAATGACTTGGCAGGCCATCGAATGCCAGTAAAAAAGTATTTTTTTAATCTTTGAAGATAGGGCACAAAATCTTTAATTGAATTTTGTGTTTGGAAGTGCACAAATGTAAAAAAATAGAAAATAATCAATTTGTCAAAAGCATCTAAAATCATAGGGCCATATAAACAAAGACAGGATTCAAATATTTTAAAATTTTTAATGTTTAGGCCAATAAACAACTAAAATTAATGCAATAATGATTACAAAAGTTGCAATTAAACCTGATTCAGGTCCAAAAACACCACCATTAATTAAATTTTGACCCGTGTGACTACATTTCAATAATGTCGGAGTTGATATGCCGCTTACATTAAATCCGTATATGATTCCCTGTGAAAAATTCCATGCTGTATGAGCACCGCAGCAAATCCAAATATTGTCAAATCTCAAAAACATCACCGCAAATACAATACCGATGATGAAAATATTGACAATAGATACCAAATCAATACCCAGATTAGATAAATGAGGAATTAGAAAAATTATGCTGTTTATCAGTATTGAAAGAAATATGCTATGCCTTTTATAAAAATAAGTCATTGTCCATCCGCGAGTATATATTTCTTCACCAAAACATTGGATTACAAATATTACAAAACATGGAATTATATAAACCAGTGAAGATAAATCATATCCGTCAAAAGTGAATTGTCCAAGAAGCATCCCTACTGCAACAATTGCCGAAAACATTAAAAAACCAATTATTAAACCTTTTAATGTTGAAAAAAATGCATTTCCTTTAGAAAATCCAATGCTTCTCCAACTGCGTTTTTCTATTTTAGTAACAAAGAAATATATAACAAAAGGAACAGCTATAAATCCTCCCAAAGAAAAAAACGTAGCCTCATTAATTGGACTGAAAATCCAGAATATATACTGAAATATAAGCAAAAAGACACATAACACTAAAAATAAAGCGATAAAAATTCCTATTTCTTTTATAGGTGAGATTTCTTCAACGTTAATGCGTGCTTGCTTTAATGTTTCAGAATTATCTGCAAAATATTTAATTCTATCCAACATAATCTCATTTAAATTTATATCCCTCCACCATATAAAAATAATTCTAAAACTGTTGAAATTACTTAAAATAAGAAAATAATTAATATTTATGGTATGTTAAGAGTAACTGCACTTAATTATCCAAGTTAGTAAAATTTCAAGAATTACCTCTAAATTTCCAACAATATCAAAAATACTGTATATGAGCATATATTTATTCTTGTTCTTCTAAAACCGACTGAATTAAAAAATAAATTGGATACAGTTGATTTGTAAATTGATATTCTCCCTGTCTTTTAGAACTAGCCAGTTCAATTATTCCCAATTTTCTTGATCGACTGATGAAATCTTTAAATACATTTGATTCTGATTCGTTTAGAACATCCTCAAATTCATTTTTAGTAAAAGTGCTGTTTGGAGATGCAGCTAATTTTTTACCAATTTTCTTAAATAAAGATAAATAGTTTTCACTTCTAATTTTATTTTCAAGTAATGGCTGCAAATATTTCAAACCAATTCTATTTCCAGCTTCTATTATCCCACCAAAAGCATCATCATTATCAATATACCCATCCGTATCTTTCCAAAAAGTCGCATCACCAATTTCTTGCATCATTGTTGGCATTCCAGAAGAATATTTAGTCATATTATCTAAAGCAGAAGATGATATATCCATATTATATAAAGAAAAAATTGCAGTATAGAAAGTTTCAACATCCTCATCTGATAAAGCCTTCAGTTCATGAGTGTGGAATATTCTATTTACAGAAGGATTATGGTCATATAATCTCCTGAATTTTTCAGGATAACCAGTCAACATTATGCAAATGGGCACATTTTTAACTGAAGTTGCAAGAGTATCTGCAAAACTTTTATACCAATTAGCAAATTCAGATGTTTCAGACAATCCATTGATATCATCGATTACAATAAATAACCCATCCTTATCCTTAAAATTATTTACCAGATCAGACAAATAAAATGCTAAATTATCTTTAATATTCTTTAATTCATCTTTTGGAGGGTTAAATTTGATGTTTAATCCACCAAAACCAACAGAATCTATGTAATTGCCAATGAGATTAAAAATCTTACTAGACCACTTCTCAGGCCTAATGGCATTTAAAACTCTTTCAATTATTTGAACAACCAATTCATCAATATCATGAACCCCATCATTCATAATATGTGCTGTAACCATTGAATAATTATTATGAGCAAAATCAGAAATATAATTAGCTAAAGAGGTTTTACCCATGCCTCTTTTTCCAGTGATGAAAAAATGCTGAGGATTGCCAGACCTAACAGCTGGAAAATATTTTAAAATCTCTTTAATAATATCTTCCCTACCTTCAAACCTATCTGGACTTACAGGTTGACCAGGTTGAAATAAAGATTCTTTTTCTGAAATATCCATGCAAAACACCTATAAAATATCAAAATAGATTAAGTTAATAGTTAATGTATAATTTAATGTATTTAAAATTATCTAATAACCAATTAAAATCAATTTTACATAATGAAAGCAATAAAATATGGTAGATATCCAAGAAATTAAATTGAATAAAAATAAGTTATATTAAATCTTTTGAAAGTGCACAACAGTGAAAAAATAGATATAATCAATACGATACTGTATTTGATGAAATATATAAAGAATTTGGAGTTATTCCTTCAGATATAGTCAGAATTGGGAAAAAACAAAAACCATTTATAAATAATGAAAATTAATGACATACTTGATTTAGAAGATTAAAAGTTACAGAAAATATAAAGACATATAAACGACAATGGAAATACTGAAAGCACTAAAAAATTAAAATTAGATATATATATAGGATTATTATGCGAATACAACATCGAAAAAGCTAATACCCAAAAATTAAAATAAAAAGAGACAGAATCAGATTGTGCCCTTATATACATAGCTCCAGGAAGGTCTTTCAAACATCCCATAATCCTTAAAATTACGCCAAATTAAATGATAAGAATTAACAAAAAAACTATTTTAAAAAAAGAAGCAAACAAAATACTGCACTTTATTAAAAAAAATTAAAAAAATAGGGTGAGACATCCCTATCTTTTTACTTTAACTGTTCTATTTATACTACTTTTCAGGTAAGTTACTTTGAATCTATATTTTTTACCTACCTTCAGCTTTTTAATGACATTTCGTTTAATGGTTACTTTAGCTATTGCCTTTTTGTTGGTTTTAACTTTGTATTTTTTACCTTTAAACTTAAATATCACTTTTTTATTTTTGAGGAGTTTTTTACCTTGTTTAAGTTTTGCCTTCAAGACAAGTTTTCTTGAAGATTTCTTGATTTTGACTGTTTTTTTACTGAATATTACGCCCTTAACCTTAATCTTATTTTTAACAGAATATCCTTTGTAAGCTGCTTTTATAGTATATTTTTTAGGAGTGAATTTTTTAGTTAACCGGATAGTAATGTAACCTTTTTTATCTGTTTTGAGCCTGTAGGTTTTTTTACCAATTTTTACAGTTACCTTTACTCCCTTACCAACAGCCTTACCATCATTACCAATAACTTTAAATTTATATTTAAAGTTGCTATTGTAATATTTTACAACATTCTTATTGCCTGTAATTCTTTTAACTATCTTAAGTTTCTTTGTAACATTTTTACCACCATCTAAATTGACTATTACATTATATGTTCCAACACGAAGTTTAACATTGAGTTTAGCAATACCATTCTCATTGGTGCTAGAAATGTATTTTCTATTATTTATGGTGAATGTCACATACTTATTTTTCAATGGATTTCCATTATTATCAACGATTTTAACCTGATAATCAACACCACTATTATATCCGCGAGTCATATCAGAAGTTACAATCATTGTATTGACAACAAAAATGCTTGAATAACTTCTTGGCGCATATTTACTATCACCTGAATAAGCGATTCCAACAACATTTGATCCTTCTATCAATTCATTGGCTGTAATCTCCGCAGTACCATTTTCTAAACGGGCAACATATGTTGTGTTACCTGCAACAAGAGTTAAATTTCCAGTAGCATCACTCGGAGCATGGAAAATGACAGTCTTATCAATCATATTGAAACCAAAGTCATAATCTTCAACAGACAATACATTGAATTTAGCCTCTTGAATATTAGTTTCATAATTAGGATTATCAGAATAAGTGAGAGTACTGTAATCTCCAACTCCTAAAGAGACACTAATACTTCCATTACCGTTTACAACATTAACCTCAAAGGAATTTCCACCAACAGAAACAATATAAATTCCATCAATGTCTGCTTTAACATTGACTGTAACATTATCAGGACATGTAACACTGTTTGCACTCACTACAACATTATTAATCGCTTTATTAACCACAACTGTTATACTATCAAGTGCGGAAGGGTAATTGGAATCAGAGTAATTAGCATAAATTACATAAGATTTTGCATCCAATCCTGATAAAACAAATGATTCTCCAACATCAAGGACCTTGATTATTGTTCCGTTTGCAAATCCATAAGTTACATTGCCTGTTACATTGACTGGAAGACTTTGAGTAATGTTAATGGCTTCTCCATAAGTTATTTCTGTACTATTAGCAATAACATTAAATTTAGTGCCAGTAGAAGTAACTTTGAAAGTTGAAACGTTTGAATTTGCACTATAGTTTTCATTTCCGGCAAATATCACACGAACAGTATAGTTTCCAACATCCAAAACACCAAAATTAAAAGTACCTATACCATTTTTAACACTCACAACTTTTAAAGTATCACCAATGATTACATCATATTTACCGTCAAGACTTGCAAATACATTACCATCAACATCGACAGAATAAACGACATCCAAAACCTCAACGCTTAAATTAACATCCGATTTAGCAACAGTAAACGGAATGCTTGTGACATTATTCACATAATTTGCGTTAATGTATTCGACATCAGCAGAGTAAGTTCCAACATCTAAAGCTATTGTATTCACTCCAATACCATTTGAAACAATAACAACAACTATTTTATCGCCAACACCAACATAATATTCCCCATCAACATCAGCCACAACAGTAATAGTTGAATTCCCAAGATATGTCGCATCCTGACCAAATACAAGAATATTATTAACGGCCTTATTGACATCAATTGTTAAACTGTCCCTTGCAGGAGCATAATTAGAATCACCAGAATAATTAGCATAAACCACATAAGATCCAACATCCAGACCAGATAAAACAAATGATTCATCAACATTTAAAACATTAATTACAGTTCCATTAGCAAAGGAATAAGTTATAGTACCTGTTGCATCACCAGGAAGACTTTGAGTAACATTTATTGAATTTCCATAAGTGATATTGCTTTCATTAGCAACAATATTGAAATTGGTTTCAGACTGAGTAACCTCAAAAGCGCTTTTATTAACATTGGAGTTATAATTATCATTTCCGGCAAATATCACACGAACAGTATAGTTTCCAACATTTAAAACACCAACATCAAATGCACCAACACCATTCAAAACAGTCACAGGAACACTATAATCTCCAATAACAACAGTATACTCCCCGTCAAGACTGGCAAACACATTACCATCAACATCAGCAGAATAAACCTTATCTAAAACCTCAACGCTTAAATCAACATCAGCTTTATATACGGTAAATGAACAGCCAGTCATGTTAATGTCATAGTTATCATCAGTATAATTGACATGAGCAGTGTAATTTCCCGCATCAAGATTAATCATGACCTTTCCATGACCATCCATTACACCAACAAGCAATTGTTGATTGCCTAAATTAACAGACAACATACCATCAATATCAGAAATTACATTAATAACACTTAACTCACCATACACATTATCTTCAACAGCTACCGTGATGTTAATGCTTCTTTTTAAAACTCTGAATGATTTTGAATCAGCGCTTTCACTAATATTAAATGCTTCCATATTTGTAACGGTTAGAGTATAATTTCCAACATTCAAATTAGGAATCAGAAGCACATCAGAAGTTACATTATTATCATAGACAACTTCACCATCTTGATTTTGGATTCTGACATTTACAACAGTTTTATTTTCAACATCAAACTCAATTAAAACTGCATCTTCATAATAAATATCGGAGATATTATTCAATTTAACAGTGGAATTGAGCTTATACACGCAGAACTCTTCAGATGATGAATTTCCAATTACATTTTCAGTGCCGTAATTAGTAACAATAACTGTATAATTGCCCGGAATCAAATCACTGACAATGACTGGAGAACTAGTTATGTTCTCATCATAAACAATAGCTCCAACATCATTTTTAATCATAATATTTACGGTTGTAGCATTAACAACATCAATGTAGACTTCCAAATCATCGCCATATACAATTGAATCAACAAGAATTTCAACATAGGAAGGGACCTTTATAATTTCAAAACTACCGTTAACCTTATTTCCACTGACATTGGAATTGCCCAGATTTGTAAACTCAAAAGTATAGTTTCCAACTGTTAAATTTCTATAAATAAAGAAATAATAACCTAAATAAGCTTCTTCAGTCAAATTAGACATATCTTCTGGAAGTTCACTAATTTCATTGAAATTTTTATTAAAAATGACAAATCCTTTGGAATCATAAATGCAGAGGTTTAATAATGTTTCGTTTTCTACATCATAATCCAATCTGAAAGGCATTCCATAATAGGTTACATTTAAATAATTGAATTCTATTAATGAACCGACTTTCAATACGTAAAATGTTTTAGTGTCGTTGCTAGGGTTGAAATTATTGGAACCTGAATTATAAACTTCTACAGTGTATTTACCTACAGCCAAATCTGAAAGATCAAAATAGCTTTCATTAGTATTATTATTATAAATAGCCCTATTGTTTTCATCCTTTACAATAACAGTAACATTTGTAGCATTGATTACATCAAAGTAAATTTCAATGTCATCTCCATAATACACATCACCAATGTCATCTATTTCAACAGATGAATTTGCAGGTAGGACAAGGAATGTTTTTGAATCCTGACTGGCGAAAACATTCTCAGTTCCCATATTGACCACAGTAATTTGATAGGAACCAACATCCCAATCAAGATTAATGGTTGAGTTTGTAGTTGTGAAATTATATACATCACCACTTTCCAAATCAACAACAGTTACAGTAACATTGGTTAAATTATCAACATCATAACTGATTGCAACATTGCCATAAATATATTCTGTTTTATTATCAAGAATTATGGATGAATTAACTTTTAAAACATTGAATGCAGCATAATCTCCGCTAGGATTATAATTTATGTCCATGATATTGGTTAATGTTACTGCATATGAACCTACAGGCAAATTATTTAGGATAAATAAATTACCTTCAACGACGTCGTTGATAATAAACTCCTTGGTATCAATATTATAAATTGAAGCGACAACACTGGTTCTGTTTTCAACAGTGAAATTAACAATTATATCTTTGCCGTAATAAGTGTCGAGTATCTCCTCGAGAATTAATGAAGAACCTGCTCTATTAACTCTGAAATCTGAAGCAACACTGCTTGAACGATAAAATTCATTTTCTAAAGTACTGATTACTACATTATAAAATCCGGATCCCAAATTAGGAATGGAAACGTTATTGACCTTTACAGTTTCATTGAATATCACTTCTGAGTTAAAGGTAACTGTAACCAGAACTGCAGTACTGTTTTCAAACTCAAAACCGATTTTTACATTTTCACCATAAACAACATCACTAATACTTGTAATTATAACGGATGAATTATATTTTAATGCATTAACTACCAGTGAGTCGACAGTACAATTTACAAAGGATTCTTCATCTATATCCGCAACAACAATCCAAGACCCATTTGATAATCTCCATAAGTACTCGTATGCATCCATATAAAACTCGGCTGCAAAAAGTTCATCGTTAATTTTGAAATTAAACTCATCAACTAAAATGATATTATTATTATCATCATATATTGTGGCATTTAATAAAATCACGTCACCAACCATATGATTTAAATTGACATTATCCAAATGAGCAAAGGTCTTTGAAAGAATAGTTCCGTCGTTGAAAATATAATCTGATGCGGAAAGAGTATTGTTAGCCAAATAAACAGTTGACCCCTGCAAAATATTAATGGATCGATTATTATGATTATTGAATATGCAATCTGTGATATTTACATCTTTACACCAGGAAAAATCAACAATGCTTGAATCAGGCCCATTATTGTTAAATACTGAATCATCAATATTTAAATCGCATACGTCATATCCAATTATTGAAGATCCTGAATTATCTACAAATTCACAACCGTCAACAACATGATTTGAACCTTCCAGATATAGTGAATACATTCTGGCCTGGGTGAAATTTGAATCCCTTACAACCAGGTTAGAACCGCAATAGATTAATGCGGAGTCCACATTATTCACTGAAATATTGCTTATTGACCCATTGTTTCCAACCCACTCAACGGCATTTATTGCATCCAAGAAATTAATATTACTTAATGAGACATTGTCTGCAGATATATTAAATATGCTGGATTGATTCATTCCATTAATAGCAAATCCGTTTCCATTGATTGTCACTGCCTTATTTATCGGGATGCTTCTGACATAATCAACATCATAATAATAAAAGTTATAGTCATGTGTCAGATTAACAACACCATTAACAACGGTTTTATTTATCAAAGTATAGAGAGCGGTGAATGAATCGTCATCATAAATTATTTCAAATTCATGTTTTAACTCCACATTTCTGTATTTTGCATAAATTTCACCATAAAAAGGTCCAATAGCTTCAAATAAAACAGAGATTTTTCCTTTTTTTATCTTATCTGAAGTGACATTAATATTTCCGTCAACTGATTCAAAATCAAATGAAAATAGGTTAAGTCCATCATAAGTTGAATTTGATTTTGAATTGAAATCATATAAATTAGTTAAATCTAAAGTAAGTGTTGTTCTATTGCCTGCACCAATAATATTTGAATCTGCATTGAAACTCGCAAATAGGGCATTGCCCACAACAACATTATCACTAACATTGGCCTTCCTATTGAAAGTGTCTACAGTATTTCCCCACCAGTTGTAATTTGCATTTAACGAGTTTACAGCGTAGATAACCGCACCAGTGTTATTCAATAAAATGGAATTCCTTATTATGATATTGTTGCCTTCAGCATATATTGCACTGCCGTTGATGTCATTACCGTTGATTAGGGAGACATTTTCCAGAACAACATTGTCTGCTGAAATATCAAAGATGCGGGAGCTGTCTTTACCGTCAATGATAAACCCATTTCCGTTGATGGTTATGGATTTGTTAATTTTTACTCCATTTGGAGCATCACTTTCCGGATAGAACGCATAATTATTAGTTAAGTTAAGGATATTTCCATTCATATGATCTATTTCATATTGTAATGCATAAAATGAATCGCTAGGATGCTCAACTACATTATATTTAATTTCGTATGTCTTATGGGAATATTTTGACAGATTTGCCAAAACAACAACTGTATTTTCACCATAATCATTCGCAACATATGTAACTTTAACAGAGGCATTGCCTAAAATAAAGGAATCACTACTGAAGTTGCCGGTGCCTGATTTTAAGCTTAAATTAAGTTTAAAGTTGCCAGCATAATCTGAAACTGTTCCTTTTTTTGCGTTATATGATTTCAATGTAAAAATAATGTTATTTTTAGATTTAAGATCGGTTTCGCTTTTACCGCAATCTACATCTACATACATCCAATCATTCAATAAAACTCTTGGACCGACAGAAGGCTTTCTATCAAAATTATCAACAGTATTGCCGAACCAGTTATTATAAGCTTTAAGACGACCGTCAACGACCTCTACCTGGGATGTATCAAATACTCTGTTATCAATATTTTCAACAAAAATGGAGTCATGAACATTAAGATAACTATAACCTGATGAATATACTGTGGATTTTCCATGATTTTTCATAAAAATGGAATTGTATAAATCTATGTCGTTATGTTTGAGATTCATTGTACAAACTGCACTTCCCTGCTCATTTGCAGTATTGGCGTAAAATTCTCCGCTGATACGATTATATCTTCCGGAATATGATATGGACCTGTTTGTATAAATTGCTCCACCATCTTTGGATGCCCTGTTATTTTGATAGATTCCTGTAAAGTTACCGAATGGATTAAAACTATAAACAGCACCACCGTATGCTGCAGCATTTGAATCAAAAATACCGTCTATGGTAAATGTTGAAATAGCAAGAGCGACATCTGCACAAACTGCACCACCATTCTTTCCTGCGACATTGTTTGTGAAATTACCTTTAAGATGATATTTTGCCACATCAATTAAATATATTGCACCTCCGTCATCTGATGCTTTGTTATTTGTAAAAGTACCTGTTATGTTGCAAAATGTATTGCTTCGATAATCTCCATAATAATAGATTGCACCCCCTTTTGCACTGGCAGTATTGTTTTTAAAGACAGAAAATTCTATGTTTACCTTCTCATAGGATTTAAGATAAATTGCACCACCATTTTTTGCAGAATTGTTTTCGAATCTGCAGGAATTAATAGACAAAGAAGTTTGAGATGATGTTTGAATCGCACCACCATTATCCGGAGTATAACCGTTAATAAAGGTGATATTATTTAAAACAACTTTATGTCCGTCTATATTAAATATTCTAGCCCATCCGTCACCATCGATAACATGGTTATTACCGTTGATTGTCAAATCTTTATTAATGTAAATACCATCCATCAACATATAATCGAACATCACAGAAAAAGTATAATCCCTAGTGAGATTTATAACATCCCCAGAATTGCTAATCAGATGCTTAAGGTCTGTGAAAGAACCTTCATGGTACTGATTAAGAGAGAGTACATGGTTGAATAGTTCATAATCGATTTCAACAGGCATTTCACCATCAGAACTTGAAGTATACACCACACTCCCCTCATTATTGGTCAGCATGATTGAATCGGAGCTGAGTGTCCCTCCTTCTTCCAACAGACTAACGCCAAATTTCATGTTTCTGACGCGTGATAACGGAACCCCCTGTCTTGAGTTCAAATCATATGAGTAAAACTTAAGAGTGATATTTGAACTGTCTCCTACAGGAATATCATAGAGAGAAGGTGTGATATTCAGATAAAGCAAACTCTTAACAGGGAACACACGAAGCATGTCATAATTCTTTAATATATCCTCATTTGTACCGCCAAACCAATTGTTCTCAATGTTAGCTGAAACATTCCATCGTAGTGATTCACCCTCCGGCTTAGAAATATAATTTGATGTTGAATTGGTTAACAATATGGAATCTGTGAGATTTAATCTGCTGCTAGCGTGAAGATAAATGAAACATCCCTCCATACCAGAATTGGAATTAATGAAAATGCAATCCCTAATTACAGTATTAATACCCATTACTATCAAAGAGCCCCCATTTTCATCAGCCGTATTGTTAATGAAAGTGGAATTGGTTATTGTAAGCACTTTTCCAACCAGATTAATCGCACCCCCCTCAAATTTTGCTGAACAATTAATGAACCTGCAGTTATTGACTGACATATTATCTATATAACCCCAAATGGCCGAACCCCACTTTGATTTACTATTAACAATGTTCAAATTATTTATGTCCACATTAGGACGGTTACTCATAAAAAAGACTCCACCACTATTTTTTGAATCCAAAGTAAAACCGTTACCATTAATCACTAGGTCTTTTGAAATAGTTACGACCATGTCACCATCGATAGATTTGTCACGAGTATAATTATGAACCAGATTTAAAACTCTATTTTGACAATTGTTAACAACAACCTGAAGAGCGGTGAATGAATATGGATTTGTCTTGAACTTTAAAGTCAGTTTTGCACCATAACAATCCACAGTAATAGAAGGTGTACTTGTAAAAGGATCTGCCAAGAATTTAAAAGAGGATTTACCGTTTGCCAAATAAAGATTATCGGAAACCGCCCTTGCATTTACTCCACTAACAACATAACGAATCGCCGGATTAGTAAAGGGAGCTAATTTACTGTCAGATGTAGGAGAATCACGCATATATCTGAAGTTCAAATCAACAGTGGATTCCTGTCCATCATGATAGTTTTTATCCATAGATGTGGCAACCAGATACAAATTTTCCCTATTATTAAGGTTAACTGCTTTGCCTTTGAGTTTAGCCAAATCGTAATACCTGTTATCCATAGTATTTCCAAACCAATTGTTCGCAATATTTATCTCTTTAGTGGACCAGACGTCATAATTGCTGTTTTTTAAAAATGCGGAGAATTTAATAGTGCATTCTTTATTGTCGCAATATATTGCATTAGGCTGTTCGACAAATGCACAATCCACTATGGTTGAAGATTTAGAATCAAGATATATTCCTCCACCATATTTTTCAACTCTATTTTTGGTGAATAGACATCCTTTAAAATTAAGGAATTTGCTATCAGATGAAGCATAGACTGCACCACCCTCCTTTGAAGCACCATTGCCTGTAAAATTACAATATGAAATATGCCCAACAATAATTCTCTCATCAAAATATATTGCACCACCATATTTACAGTAATGTTTATTGCCGTCATATCCATTATTGTTGAATGTACACCGAGTTATTTGAAAACCAGTGTCGCCAATCTTGGAATCTGATTCTACAAATATTGCACCACCTTTTTGTTTTACGCTATCATCCACATAGTTAGAATTAAAAACACAATCCTCAATTCTAACATCATTAGCAGCTATTGATATTGCGCCTCCAAAACGTCCAGCAGAATTTTCATTGAATGTGCATCCCTTAACTAAAGCACCTGATCCACCCTTAAGATAAATGGCACCACCATGCTCATAAGACTGCAGACATTCGGCTCTTCCTGCGTGATTTTTAACAAAAACACAATCAAGTATTTGACATTTACCATATGCATTTATTGCACCACCATTTCCAGCCGAACAATCTTCAAATCTACAAGATTTAACAGTGACCAAATCAGAAATTGAAATTGCACCGCCAGAACTGGATGCAGTAGATACCATAGTGGCTGAGGTTTCCCATCTAACAGTTTTCATCTCTCCAAAAGCATAACATCTCTTAAAAGTACAATCAATAATTTGGGAGTTATATTTCGCCTGTGCTGAAATTGCACCTGCAACACCTCCTCTAGAGCAGTTTATAAATTTACAATTGGAAATTATAAAAGGACACTGCCCATCAGCAATTATGGCTCCTCCATCTCCTAAATTAAAAGCATTATTATATCCAAGAGTAATTGTATGTCCATTACCATCAATTACAATGCTTTTAGTTATTTCAATAGGTTTTACAGCCCCTAAAAAATCATAATCCTTATCCAATGTTATTGTTGAACCCTCTTTAGCAGCAAGAACCAAATTATTCAATTCATCACGGGTCCCCATCTTTGAAGCAGACAACTTATCATTTACATTGCTACTGGAAAGCAATTCCCCAGAGACAACACCACAACCATCAGAAGCATTTTCTCCAACGGCCTCACAAAGTGTAGTATTTTTATCATCAACATTACTACTGGAAAGCAATTCCCCAGAGACAACACCACGACCATCAGAAGCATTTTTTCCAGCAAACATAACGTTATCATATTCATTAATATCCTCATCAACCACACCAACAGCATTAAGATTAGAATTTTCTATTGATGTCTGATTTTCACTTGCCGATACACAAGCAAACGACAAGAAACATAGAATTAATGAAATTAAAATTATTCTCTTAAAATTCATGTTTAACACATCCACAATAATTATGTAAATGTTTATTATTTATGATATTAAATTCTTTATGATTAAATTAAACAATGAATATTTATTTTTATCAAGAAAAAAGTTTTAAAAAATAGTAAAATGAAAAAATAATCAATCATGGTATGTTAAGAAAAAGTCACTTAAAATCGTGTGGGTTACATATGAGTTAATGTTAAAAACTACCTTAACTTTCAACAAAATCAGATTAATTTTTCAAGATATTCCCGAAGTTCAGGAACATCCCTTTAATAGTTACCCACAAAATATCATACATTACAGATTCATAGTTATGAGCATGTAAATTTCTCATATCTTTAATTTCTCTCCAAGGAATCTCAGAATGACTATTTTTGAATTCATCAGATAATCTATCAACATGTTCTCCAATTTGAATAATTACTAAAGCACATGCATCCTGATAATGAATATTCTCCAAAAACAATTCTTTATCATCACCGAAATATTCAATATGACTATCTATTTTATCACAGTATAATGCAGAATCATTTCAATTCTCTTTATCATCACCGTTCATAAATTAAAACCTCCTCTTTTTGGATTCTAGTTAAAAACTCCCTATCAGAACATCCAGTAGTAATTATATCAACATGACATCCAAATTTCTCTTCTAATTTACGAATTATAGCATTATATTGAATCATTCCAATTAAACCATCTGTATCCATTATAAAATCTAAATCACTATCCTCATTTGCTTCTCCTCGAGCATATGACCCGAAAATACCTAATCTAGCGATACCATATTCACTAACAATAGGGATAGCAATTTGTTTAATTTGTTCTAGAATAAATCATAATGAATCACCAAGTAATATATTATATAAAAATAAGTAATATTAATCTTTTGAAAGTACACAACAGTGAAAAAAAATAGACTAATTAATATTTATGGCATGTTAAGAGTAACCCACCTTCTGTTTAACAGCATTCATCTTAGCGTGCTACCTTGCCTCATACAGTTTGTCATCGGCACCTTTGCTCTTTTTAATGTCCTCAATTAAATATCATCGTCTACCATTAAAAGCCGTGTCGTTTCTGCTCCAGAGTCATACTTCTCAGTATACGTTTTTCAACGCCGTAGTTCTGTGTGATGGGCGGAGTTTCCTTAGTTTAAAAAACCAGCAGCTGTCTTTAACTTGCCATAAAAATATTAATTAAAAGTAGCAGGGCCTAGATTTGAACTAGGGATCTCGGGGTTATGAGCCCCGCGGGATCACCAGACTACCCCACCCTGCTATAAGATAAAAGTAGTAATACAACTATATAATAGGTATAATTTAGATAATATATAAACTTTTCTATAAAATGAAGAAAATCAAAGAAAATAAATTTAATTATTTTCTAATGATTCAATTCTTTTATCCAAGTCATTTAATTTTTCTTCAGTAGCTTTTTGGAATTCTTCAGAAGATTTTTTAAATTCATTGAAACTTTTATCCAAACTGTCTACATTAGCAGTAGTTTCACTGAATTTAGATTCAAGCTCTTCCAAATCATTTGTAGTCGCTAAAGACCAATTTTTGATTAATTCGTCACTTTTTTCATCTAAAAAAGTATCAATCTTATTGGAAAAGGAATCAGTGTTCAAGTCAATGTCACTTAATTTAACTTTGATTCTTTTACTCATTGAATTCTTATTTTCTTCTTGAACTTCACCTTCTTTAGATAAATCATAACCAGAATCGCCATTAGATCCGCCTAAAATCTCATTCATGTGCGCATCTGCAGTGGTTGGTACATAACCTCGTAACTTATTCATAGTTGCAGGACTATTCAATAAATAATAGTATACTAAAACTACAATAGCTAGAATTAAAATTATAATTGCAACAGCTTCCATAGCATCCATTTTACCACCTATTTATTCATTTTTTTGAGTTTAGCTTCTTTAGCTTCAATCTCTTTAAGCATTTTTTCTAATTTTCTTTGTTCGGTTTCAGCTTCGAGTCTGGCTAATCTTTCGTTGATTTCAGAATGCAAGTAACCAACATTGCTTCTGACTTCAGTGGTTGATTGCCTAATAGCTGAAAGACTGTCTTGTTGCTCTTGTGGTAATGGAATTGGATTATCCATTAATCTTTTAGATTCAATGTCTTTTTCCACCATGGACATTTTTTTAAGTTCAATTTCTTTTTCAAGTATTAAAATTGAATTTTTGGATTGTGAGACTTTTCTCCATTGGAAAACAATGATAATCAATACAATAGCAACAATAACCAAAATGATCAAATAAAACATTTGGTCAGGTATTGTAGGAAAATCCATATAATAACCTCCAATTTTTATAAACTAGTTTATATTAAATAAAATATTATATTAACTTTATCAGATATAAAATTAATTATTTAACAAGGATGGTTAAAATTTATGATAGAATCCTATATAGAAGCTGGAAAATTAACTTCAAAAATTCGAAGCGAAGCTTCAAAAATGATTAAAGACGGAGCTTTAGTTTTAGACTTAGTAAATTATGTAGAAAGTGAAATTTTAAAGGCAGGCGCTGAAATTGCATTTCCATGCAATGTATCAATCAATGAATATGCCGCCCATTACACTTCCCCTGCAGGAGATAAAACAAAATTCAAAGCAGGGGATATGGTAAAATTAGACCTTGGAGCAATGATTGATGGATATATAGCAGATACTGCAGTAACTGTTCTTGCCAGTGGAAACATGGACGAAAACTATACCCAGGATGAAATAAACTTGCATGAAGAAATAATCGAAGCATCAGCTGCAGGCCTTGAAGCCGCAATTGCAACTGCAAGAGCAGGCATTGAAATTTCAAAAATCGGTGAAGCAGTTCACGAAGCTATATCAGAATATCACCTGAATCCAATATTTAATCTGATGGGACACAGTCTGGAACAATATAACCTCCATGCAGGAATATCAATTCCAAATTACAACAACAATGACAGTTATATTTTAGAAGAAGGCCAGGCCGTAGCAATTGAACCCTTTGCAACAAATGGTGAAGGATATGTCAATGATGCTCCGGGCCACTATATCTTTTCATATATGGCAAATAAACCCTTCAGGATGAAAAGTACTCAAAAAGTATTGAAGTATATCCAAAGCAATCACAGATATGTTCCGTTTTCAGGAAGATGGATTACAGACGAATTCGGAGAAAGAAAAGGATCAATTGCTCTTAAACAGTTATCCCAGGCAATGGCGATTTATCCATATGCTCCGCTGCGTGAAAAACAGGACTGCTTTGTAAGTCAAAAAGAGCATACATTAATTATTGAAAAAGAGGGTTGTACAGTTACAACAATCTAAAAAAAGGAGTTAAAACTCCTTTACCTTATTACATATCTATATAACTGGGCAGTTGCCTTAGCCTTGCCGTATGAAGAGACAATATTATACAGACCAGGATTTAAAGGAGTTTTTAAAGTAAATGTTGCAATTCCTTTTTTATTTGTTTTTGAAACATAAGTCTTTTTATTGAATTTGACTTTAACATTCTTATTTTTAAAAAGTTTTCCCTTGTTGTTAAGCAATTTAACCTTATATTTGAATGTTTTTCCAAGCTGTTTGGAACCGAATTGTGTTAATGGGATTACAGTCGGCTTAACTATGATTTTATTGGCAACCATGTAATCCTTATATTGGGCTGTTACCAGATATGATCCAGGCTGAAAATTAATTTTTAATTTTGCATAACCGTTTTTATCTGTTTTTACAGTGTGTTTTTTAAAGTTTACTGTAAAAGTGACTTTTTGGTTTGCTTTAACAGGTTTTCCGTCATCTCCATAAACCCTTACAGTATATGATTTGCCGCTGTTAAAGTAAAGATTGAAATTCTTATTTCCAGTTAACACATCAAAAACATAAACAGTATCTGAAGTGATATCGCTGGCCACAGTATTCATGAGATATAATGTGTGGTTACCCTTTTGAGTAGGCAGTAAAAACAAAGCAACACCCTTGGAATCAGTAGTTGCATTAACACCAAGCAGGACTGAATCAATACCACAGTATACAACAGTATTTTGCAAAGGTTTTTTATCGCTGTCCAAAAAAGTTGCAGAATATTCTATCATTCCATTATACCTTTTTGTAACCTTGCCCGGAACAATAAAGCTTGAATTGTCATGAACAACATCTGAATAATCAACGGAAAGTGCTGACTGATCACTAGTTTTCATAACGACATTTTGATTTTCAGCTTCAATAATATCTTCATTTTGAATATCGGCAGCCATCTGTGTCGAATTTTCATCAACAGCAAAACTGGCAGTTATTGAAAATAAAACAATAACCATTAATGAGAAAATAAAAAATTTATTTAATTTAATATCAATACCTCCAATGTTAAAATAATACTACATTATATTTGAGGTTTATAATATTTAAAGTTTAATTTAAAAAATAGTTTAAAAAAAATAAAAAAAGAAAGAAGCGGAATTAGTATTCCACAGGAAGTGGTAATCCCATTTTTGCTCTTCTTTCACGTTCTGCGCCGTTTTTGTCTTTTTTACCTTTAGCTAATTTTTCAAGTAAAGGAAGACCTGGTTTTACTTCATCCATTGGTTTTGTTTCAATTAAACCAGCGTCAACAGCAGCTTTGAATACGGATTCACCAGCATCGGTTCTTGTTAATACAGTGGACCATCCGTCAGGAGATCCTACAGAACCGGTGGATACATCAGACCATTCAGCAACATAGTCCATACAGATGTTACATCCAGCTTGTTCATATCCGTGAGTTTCTTTAATAGCTAAACCGTTATCTTCACCATCTTTGGTTAACCAGAATTTACCTTTACCAATATCCATTTTAGTAGCATCAGTTAAGCTGTCAAATCCTAATTTTGCGGTAGCAAAGGTGTCAAGAGAAGCCATTGGGAAGTTTTCCATACAGTAGATACCGACGATTAATTTAATTTTGTCAGCGACAAATCTAGCGAATGGATAAGCTTGTGCTTTTCTTAAACCTTGGGTTTGACATGGAGTTGCGACTACACCAACTTTTTCTAAACCGTATTGACGGGTTGCTTCTTTTAAAGCAGATAAAGTTGGGGACATTGAGTATTTAGTTCCTGCAGCTGCAATTACTTCATCAGAAGAAGTTACTACAGTAGGAATTGGTCTCCAATCGTCGTCAGGAGTTCCAGCTACAACTGCACCTTCAATGATTCCTTCATCAATTGCGTAACAGAGTAATGCTGAAACAATTCCTCCGTCTTGGGATACATCTAAAATTTTGCTGTCAGTAGCCCTTGCAGATAGTGCTTCTTTGTAAGTACCTAATACCATATCCATTCCTCCTAAAGTCCTGTTTCCTCTTTAATTCTTTTGATAGGCAACCAAGCTCTTGGACACATTGCATAACAAGATCCACACTTAATACATCTGTCCCTATCACAACTAGGTCTACCTTCAGCGAAGCCCATAGCTCTTGTTGGACAAGCTAGAGCACAAGTTCCACAACCAGTACATAATCCGTTACGGATAATGTTGGTTAATACATCACAACCACATCCTGCATCACATGCAGCTTTATCAATAGCAGGTTGTAAGTATTCCATATCTCCGTTGCATAAAGCAACAACTGCTTTTGCAATCATTTCTGGAGCTACAGGACAACCAGGAAGTGCTAAATCTACTTTAACTAAGGAACTAATTGGTAAGAAAGATTCGTGTTTAGGTTGTGCTTGTTGACCACCACGAGCAAATGTGGTGAAACAACCGGTCATAGCACATGAACCAAATGCAGCAATTAAACCAGATTTTTTCCTTGCTTCTAATAATTCATGAACACTGTGTTCATCTTGTAAACAAACGGATCCTTCAATTAAACATAAATCCATTTCAGGCATTTCTTCTGCGTAAGTACCGTGAATCCATTTGTCGACTAAAGTTTGTCCGTATACAATGTCAATCATGTCAGTTAAAACAGTAGATAAAATATCATAGTTTTCAGTTAAAGACATTGCATCACCAGTACAACCACTTAAGTGAATGTAACCAATACGTGGTTTTGCGGAAGCAGCTTTTGGTTCTTCTGCAGGTGCTTTGGTTTCTGCAGGAGCAGCTTCAACTTTTTCCTCTACTTTTGGTGCTTTTGGTTCTTCTGAACCGCCAAAAGCTTTTTTCAATTTATCAAACATTATTTTACCCCAATTTCTTTTAAAATAAGATCAATAGCATTTGGAACTGCCTTAATTACAGGTTCTGATAAACCCATATCTACATCCGGAGTTGGAATTTCGGCAGGTTTACAACCCACAACAACAACTTCACATTTTTGAGATATTTCTTGAAGAGGTTCCTCTACAGTCATTCCATGAGGATTATCATACTTTCCCTTTTGCATAATATTCGGATCAAATGTTTCAACTGTTCCAGGTTCTGCGTCAAATTCGACAACGTCTGCAACAATAAGTTTTTTCCAGTTATATTCAGTATACAATGGGAAAAAGTTTGTTGGAGCCGCTGTTCCTCCATCAACGAACTGAACTGAATCCGGTAATGTTATGCCCTCAAATTTTTTTTCAATCTGACTTAAAATATCCTTATCAAATTCATTCTCAACATATGCAGTAACAGCCGGGTCGTAATAATCGTTAGTATCATTTGTATATTTCTGTAAAAGATTTATAATGATTGGACCAAATCCATCATCTTTAAACAATACATTTCCACAACCGATAACGATTATATCCGAATCGTAAGGCATTCAATTCCTCCAATATTACTAGATTCTCACCATTTCATTTTTAAGAATGGATTTGTCTTCATCGTCAACTACCATTACGTGAGTAGCACATGATAAACATGGGTCGTATGCTCTGATTACATGTGGACCGAACTCGTGATGGAATCCTTCAGTTGCAGGACCCATAGTTGGAATGTTCCAAGTAGTTGGTACAATTGCAGAGTAAAATTTAATTTTACCTTCAACAACTTTTGCCATGTGAGCATTGGTTCCTCTAGGACCTTCGATAATACCGAATCCGAGTTCACCAGTACCTCTTTTATCGTAACTTACATTAGCAGGAGCAGCAGGATCAATAGCATCTAAAGCTTCCATACATGCATCATAGTTTTTCAACATTTCGTCTGCACGAGCTACGTGTTGTGCGATAACACCTTTACCTTTGAATCCTTGATATTTTTCCATTCTTGCTCTAGGACCTGTTTCAACATTTTCGCCGTTAATTAATGGAATAACGGAACATCCTCTTTTACCGATTTCAGGGTCATCATACCATGCTTCAGGTAAAACTTCGGAAAATGCGTCCATATCAAAGTCATTTACACCGTAAGTTGGGTGAACTGCGAGTAATGGTTGGTTTACTACACCTAAATCTTCTGGAATGCCTAATTTTTCAGCACTTTCAGCAACACAGTTTTTGATTAATTCAATGTGTTCTTCAAGTTTTGGTTTGAAAGCGGTCATTCTTTCGATTAATCTTTCTTTAGTAAATGGAGTAATGTTTCTAGCCATTCCACCTACTCTTACATCAGATGGGTGGATACCTTCACCAGCACACATGTCTACAACATATTGTACGGTTTTTCTTACTTCACTTACGCTGTCAACAGCAGCAGCGAATAAGTTTTCAGGTACAAAGTCTGTTGCGACTAAAAAGTGGTGAATAGCTGCACTGTTAATGTTATGTGCTGCTAAAGTAGCTCTTCTTAACTGTTTAGCTGCTTCAGGAATTTCAATACCTAATGCCATGTCAATAGCTTCTGTGGATGCTAAAGTATGTGGTATTGGACATACTCCACAAATTCTTTGACATAAAACAGGTGCTGTTTCAGGAGCTTTGTTAAGAACCATCTTTTCTAAACCCCTAACAGGAGTTATACTAAAATACATACCTTTTGTAACAATCCCTTCATCATCAACTTCCATGACCAATTCGGCATGGCCTTCTTGACGAGTTGTAGGGGATATAACTACTCTATCTTTCAAATATGTCACCTCAATTATTAGCAATTAGAAACTAACATTAATTATATATGATTTTTATTATTAATAAGTGATGTTGTAAAACAAATATCGAAACATATATAATACATAAAAATTAAATCACTTATATTATATAATATATAATTAAAGGAGGGAAAAAATTGGATAAAGCAAATATTATAATTTCCGTAATTATTGTGTTATGTATTGCAGCGGCAGTTGCAGCGTATGGTATAACAAACAGTAACAGTCCAATATTCTCTGATTTATCAAGTATGTCAGCTAGTAATACTGGGGACGGACTTGGAAACAACACCACAAAATTAAATACAAGTAGTAGCTCTGTAGCAACAACAAATGGTGGAGCAAGCAGCGGATCTAGCGGCGGCGCAGGTTCCGGATCATCTGGAGGTTCAGGAGGTAATCCAATTTACAATGGACCGAGCAGCAGTGACTCTGGTTACAGTTCTAGTTCCAGTTCAAGTCAAGGCTCAAGCTCAAGCTCAAGCTCTAGCTCCAGTTCAAGCTCAAGTAGTACCCATTTATCCTACTCTTCAGCTCAAAGTATTGCAAATGGTGCTGTTGGAGAACCAGGATGTTATGCTGGAAGCGTTTATTATTCCGGCGGATATTGGTACGCTACAATCTTTGATGAAAATGGAAATAGTGTTGACAGCATTATGATTAATGATGCTACAGGTAGCGTAGATAGAGGATAAATAATTTAATCCTTTTCTTTTATTTTTTTAATATAATAGATAAATATATATAATAAGAAAAATAGAATTATTATTGTTGTATATGTGGGGCCCGTAGCCTAGCTGGATAGGGCGTCGGACTTCTAATCCGAAGACCCCGGGTTCAAATCCCGGCGGGTCCGCTCTCAATACAAACTAACTTTTTTTAAAATATTTTTTTACAAATATCAATAATTTTATGGGCTTGTAGCCTAGTCTGGAAGGGCGTAAGACTCCTAATCTTAAGATCGAGGGTTCAAATCCCTCCAAGTCCGTTATTAATTTTTAAAAATTATCCAAAGTAACTATTTTTTCACTTTCAGGTTTTTTCAAGGATTTATTAAAGGAAATTTCCCCATATTTTCCCCCACCGCCAGGAACAATATCAAGGGTTCTGTTTCTGAATGCTTCAATAGCCAATGAAACGTTGGAATCTATTTTTTCAATGTCTGCAATAGAAACATTAATCAAAACATCTATTTCAGTCCCAAAAGCATCAATGAGATTTTGCCATTTTCCCTGAACAGTCTTGGTTGTAACCCCCTTATCATAAACAGTGGAAATCAATTCGGCAAGAGGCATCAAATGAACATATTCAGGCCTGAAATCAGGATGCTTTGGCTCATTATAGTCAGATATTTCAGATATCCTGAAATCAACACCTTTTTTAACTCTTCCTCCGCAGCTGCATTTCATTTTATTTTCCTTTGCAATAACCGGATCAATAAGTTTATAGCATTTGGTACATGCAGTCATGTGATACTTTCCAAGGTTTGGAATCAAACCGTAGTTTGCTTTAATATCCTTGTTTTTTATTGCCTTTTTTATTGAAGAGTATGATATATCTTCAAGCTCAATTTGATTAAATTCCCTACCTAACCTGTGAGGCCATGGGGAATGTGCATCGGAATTTGTCAAAAACGGAAAATCCTTAAGTTCACGAACAGTATCTGCCATAAAAGTGTCAGCAGACAATCCAAGCTCTACAAAATCAGGCTTTTTAGCATAACAGTCATAAATGCTGTCAAATGATTTGTACATTCCAGTCCATGGAGTAAATGCATGTGCAGGACCAATAAGACAATCATACTGGCGAACCAAGTCCAAAAGCTCAGCACCGCTCAACTGGGTTTTTGGCCGTCCGTCCTGATTTTTATTTTTAGACGGCAACTTGTCTGACAGTTCCCTTGCTATATCCATATCAGGAATGATTACCAGATGATGAATCTTGTTTTTAGCCTCCACTTCCGTTGTCAAAACAAAATCCATGTCCTGTGAGGAGTATATTCCATCCCCAGAATAAGTGGTACTTTCCTCAATAATGTCAAGCCATCCCGGATGAAAAGCATCTCCAGTACCTAAAAGCCCAAGGCCTTTCAGTTTAGATTTTGGGGCCATATTTTTTATCAGCATGTCCTTTGAGGATGCCATTGAAAAACAGCTGTGAACATGAAAATCAGCATTTATTAACATGGTTAATTGTTAGAAATTATTATTATATTAACTTTTTCAGGACAGTTTCCACATCCGAAACAGGCATCTTTTCTTTTTTAGGCTTTAAATTTACGCCTAAATTATCATGATTGGAATCATTCAAATCCCTTAAAAAACAGTTTGTTTTATCTATTAATTCTATTATTTCCTTTTGATTTACAGGATATTTGAGTTTTAATGTAGGAATATTTAAATCCTGCACTATTTTGACTGCAAGACTATGTGCATTATTGCAGGAATTTCCGCCAAACAAAATCAAGTCATTTAATGCATTATACATCCTGTCATAATTTTCAGGCCTTTTTCCTATGACAATTGCCGCATCAGCCTTATCTATTATGCGGGAAAAGAGAAAGAGTCTTCCTCTGACTCCTGAAGGAAGTTCACTTGAACAATAGGTATTGATTAGATTATCAAAACTAAGATTACCATCACAAATGTCCATATTGTCATATCTGGAAAAATTCGATGGAGACAAATAACTATGTCCATTCTTTTCAATCAATGGAATAACAATCATTGAAGTGTCAGGAACAACAATAACGTTCATAAAAAAAAAGTAAAATTAATATATTGGAATCTTATCCAATATATCTTAAATCATCAGCATTTCCAGCGTTAGCCTTATTAATTAAATCCTGTTCCATTTGCTGAGCTTTAGCAATCATTTGTCTAGTTTCTTCAGCTCTTTCTTCTAATTTATCAACATTGATTTCAAAATTAAGTAAATGGGACAATTTTTTCAATATGGCTTCTGCTGCTTCAGCATCAATAAAATAACCAGGAGTTTCACCCATAAGGCAGGACCCTTGGATTCCTTGACGTGTGGCTAAACCTAAGAATAATCCGGAAGCGCCAACAATTCCACCATCATTGGATCTGATTTCGATTTCTGCTTCTTTTAAAAGCTCAACACAAGCTTCATCAGTAGCTGCACCGAAAACTCTAGGATTTTCTACGGTAGGTCCTGTAACCATTCCACCAAGTGTGTAAATTCTATCAATATCATATCCTTTAACAAATTCTAAAAGATCCTTACATACCAGATACTGGCCTTCAGGAGATAATGCCTGAGTATTACCTACAAGTAAAATCAAATCCAGATTATCTTCACCGACATCTTTTAGGTAATATAACTCATTAAACATGTTTTCAATGATTCCTTCCTCTTTTACAAGAACTTGAGGAGGAAAAGTTGGAGAATAAACTTCAGCAAATTTAGTTGCTCCCAATTCATCAATCATATGGTCAGCAGCTAATTTACCGACATGTCCAAGACCAGGTAATGCTTCTATAAATATAGGATTGTCTAATTCAATATCTTCCAAGATAGTTATTTCTGTAGTTTGCATATGGATTACTCCTTCATTGATTCTTTTTTCAATATTCTTCGATATTTGCCATATTTATCCTCAACTGAAAATTTCGGAGGATAAATTACTTTAAGCTTGCCTCCGCATTTAGGGCAAGCATCTTTTAAAGTATAAATACCACATTCAGGACATTTATTCATTTTCATATTCATAAGAATCTAATTATCTAATTCTCTTAAAAATGAACCGTTTCCTTCAGATTCTTCAACAACTGCAATACATCTATCAGCAGCAGCTTTAAGTGCTTTTTCAGCCAATAAATAATCAGTAGATTTTACAGTAATCCTATATCTAGGTGCGCCTACACATTGGACTTTGATTTCTTCCTCATCGTCACCATTGTCTTCAGCAGCTTTAAGTGCAGAAATAATGATTTCAACTCCGTTAGGCACAAAAGTTTCAATATCAACATATCCGCTAATGTGAACTTCAGGAGGAGTAATATTTTTCTTAGCTACTTCAGTGATGGCATCTGCCCAATCTTGTGGAATTCCTTCTTCAGTAAGTGATTCAGCACCTTCATCAGAAGCGGTTTCAAAAGCACCATAAACATCACCGAAGATGTCCATAAGTTCATAACCTACTTCATCATAAGCAGTATCTAAATCTTTATCTAAGGATTTAGCAGCCAATTCTAAGAATTTTTCAGCTTTTTGCTCAATTTTCCAATGTTGGATTTTTTTAGTCCTTTGATCTTCACGGATTCTTTTTAAGGAAGCATCAACATGTCCTTTTTTAGGATTTACACGGAGAACACGGCAAACAATTTTTTGGTTTTCTCTTACATGATCTCTAATATTTTTAACCCAACCAGAAGATACTTCAGAAATATGAATAAAAGCTTCTTTACCCTGATATTCTTCTAATTTAGCGAAAGCCCCATAATTAAGAACTTTGTAAACTGTACCTACAATAAGTTCCCCTTCATCAGGCCATTCTTGACTTTTTCTTACCATACTCTCACCAACATTATATAAAAATTATTAAAAAAATAGTAAAAAATAAGTTAAAAACTAGAAATCTAGTTTAAAACTTTTTCAATGTGTGCGGTGATTTTTGCTTTAGCACCGCGAGATTTGACAAGGGTTTTACCACAAATAATACATTTTACATCAGATGCAGCACGATCAAATATTACTTGTTCATTGTCACAATCTAAACATTTAACTTTTAAAAAGTTTCCTCTACCTTTACTAACCATGTTAATCACCTATTTTGCTACAAATTCAGGTTTTCCTGTTCTGAAAGATTGTTTGATGTGAGATTTTCCACATTCTTTGCATTTAAGTCTTAAGTCTAATTTTTTAACTGGTTTGTTACCAGCAGGTAAAGGCCTTGGATAACCTCTGTATCCAGCAGTTACACGTCTGAATTGTCTTTGTCCCCAGGTTAATTCACTAGCTTTTCTTTTTTTAGCAGTGTGAACTTCATGTACTGTGTGTTTTTTACAATGAGGACAGTATGTTCTTTTTTCTTTTGGTATTTTCATTTTTTCACCGTTTTATACACTTTAAAGTGCTTAATCAATAAATCATTGTAAATCTATTCATAACTTTATCTAAACTGAATTTTAATTAAAAAATGTTAGAGATTAAAACTGCATTGTAACGCATCAAGTCTACATACAGCAGAAATCCAAATTATATAAGATATAATTTTTTAGTATCACAAATAGATATGTTATTTAAATATATCTAACAAATTATATAAAGTTAATGGAAAATTAGATTTTTACCTGGCGACCTTTGCGATTTTTGAAAAATATTTTTGCATTGACCATCGGTAAAGTTACCAGGTCTTGTGGTCTGAACGGACCATAAACCTTTTCATCAACACCTACAATAGCACCAACCTCATCAAAAACAAGCATTGTGACCAGTTCGGTGTCTTTGGCTATTTTTTGTGACTCCAAATCATAAAATTCTTCAACTTCATCACCTGCATTAGGGTTGTCTTCAATATTTGCCGGAGCCGCAGGTTCCTTTTTAGGCATTACCGGTTCGGCGTTATTTTGTTGTGATTTTATAATCTGCTTTTCAACAGGTTCTCTTTTCTCATCCACAATAGGTTTGGCTTTTTTGATTTCATCCAACCTGTTTAAAACTTCATCATCACTTTTTGGAGTTTCTTTTGGAGTATCTAAAGTATTGGTTTGAATTTCTGAAGCTTTAATTTCAGTCGATTTCTTTTCATCTTCAGACAATTTTTCCAGAGAGATATTTGACCTGTGATTTTTCAATGTATCAATCAGGGAATAATAGAATTTTTCCTCTTCAGGAGTCAGGTTCAGTGGGGTTGTATCAACCAAATCAAATTTTGGTTTTCCGGTAAAAAGATGATATGACCTGTGAATATTTACTACGGCAGCTTCGGATATTTTTTTCTCACGTCTTTCACAAATCTCAGTAGCTATGATTTGCGCCTGTTTGAGTGTGCCGTGTGCATTGGAAAATGGATCCTCAATAGCCTGTTTTCTCAAGCCGTCCAAATACTCGTGAATATCATTGTAAAAAGTTTCTTCTACACGAGCTAATGTACCGTTATTACGTTCTTTTTTCTGAACTTTACGTAAATCTTGATAAAAGGAATCCACTTAATACCATCTCTAATGTAGTGTTTTTGAAAATAAAAAAAGGATAAACAAATGAAAAAAATTATTCATCTGTTTCTAATCTAGGAGCAAGCAAGAAACTTAGTTTACCGTCACCGGTGACCATGTTAAGAGTTAAACTTAACGGCATGTCGGTACCTAAGCCGATTTCAGCTTCCTCTGAAAATTTATCTGCTTTAAGCATTTCTCTGATTTTATCCAATGAAAATAAAGATTTTGCATGTTCTTGGATGTTTTCACCGTGGAGATATTTGATGCTTGCATCACCAAATTCACCGTCAGCAGATGCAATGAAATAATCTTCATCAACCTGGAAAGCAACTTTGTCTGAAAAGATGTCAATATCGTTGATAGAATCTTTTAAGATAGAGAAACGAACTTTAAATGAAGTTGGATGCTCAATTTGAGGTGGAACAGGGTTATCATATTCCATATCAATTAATCTTATTTTGAAAGTTCTTGTTGCATCTCCTTCGAAAGTAATAATGAAATTACCTTCATCTACAGACATTAAAACTCTGTCTTGAGATTTTGCACGTTTTAAAACTCTCATAAATTCATCTGTATCAATATTGATTTTTTCAGGAACATCACAAATAAATTCATCGAATAAACTTGCTTTAAGTTCTAAATGAACGAAAGTTATGTGACTACGGTCTAGGGCATCTAATCTCATGCCCTCACTATCAGTTTGAATCTGTACTTCATCAACAATTGATGAAATAGCATCAAAACTTGTTTTTAATATACTAGAATCACTTAATTCTGCTTTAAACATAAATAATCCTCTAATAAGTAATATGTTTATATTTATTTTTTATATTTAATAAGTTTATCTTTTTAGTATAAATTATTCATTGCATGCCTTTTTCATGCTGGAAACATATTCCATGAGCGGATTTTTAGCATCTTCACCGTATTCTTCAATAATTTTGACAATAGCACTTCCGACAATAACACCATCTGCAATCTTACCTATTTCTGAAGCCTGTTCTGGAGTATTTATTCCAAAACCTACTGCAAGCGGCAAATCAGAAACATCTCTGATATCGGCCAAAATGGCATTTAAATCAGTTTTTATCTCTGAACGCATTCCGGTAACACCTAATGATGAAACTACATAAATAAATCCTGTTGCATCAGAGGCTATCTTTTGAATTCTTTCCTTTGAGGTAGGAGCAATCAGTGAAATTACATCGACATCATTTTTTAGGGCAATGTCTTTAATTTCTCCCTTTTCCTCATAAGGCAAATCAGGTGAGATTATTCCGTCCACTCCCAATTCACCGCATTTTTTAAAGAATTTTTCATAACCGTAAAAGAAAACCGGATTGATGTAAGTTAAAAATACCAGTGGCACGTCTGTTTTTTCACGAACACGCCTTACAATATCAAATACGTCATCAGTTGTTGTATTGTGCTTAAGTGCCCTTACATTAGCGTCCTGAATTACAACACCTTCTGCCATAGGGTCTGAAAATGGAATGCCTATTTCAACCAAATCGCAGCCTGCATCAACCATTGCCAAAATATATTCAACAGTCTTTTCTATTGTCGGGTCTCCTGCAGTTAAAAATCCGATGAATGCTTTTCCATCCTTAAATGCATTAGCTATTTTACTCATTTAACTCAACTCCCCTGTATTCTGCAATAGATCTGACATCCTTATCTCCTCTTCCGGATAGGCAAATCATTATAATATCGTCCTTGTCCATTTCCGGAGCTATTTTCATGGCATGAGCAACCGCATGGGCACTTTCAATAGCCGGAATAATTCCTTCCATTCTGGATAAATATTCAAATGCCTCAACAGCTTCTTCATCATTAATCGGCACATATTCTGCTCTTCCAGTGTCTCTTAAATAAGCATGTTCGGGACCTACACCCGGATAGTCAAGTCCCGCTGAGACGGAATAAACCGGAGCAATCTGGCCATAATCACCCTGATTAAAAATTGATTTCATTCCATGAAATATTCCGATTTTACCATTTGTCAGTGCTGCTGCATTATATGGTGTGTCTACACCTTTTCCGCCGGCTTCACATCCAATCAGTTTAACATTCTCATCATCTATGAAATTATAAAATGCACCCATTGCATTACTTCCACCACCGACACATGCAATGACCGCATCCGGAAGTCTGCCTTCAATATCCAAAAACTGCTGGCGAGCTTCGGCACTTATTACTGCCTGAAAATCACGAACAATCATTGGAAATGGATGAGGTCCCATTGTGGAACCTATTACATAATTGGTATCATGAACTCGGGCAATCCAATCTCTGAATGCATCATTTACTGCATCTTTCAGTGTTTTTGTTCCGGATTTTACAGAATGGACTTTTGCTCCAAGCAATTCCATTCTATACACATTTAAAGCCTGTCTTTTGGTATCAACTTCACCCATGAACACTTCACATTCCATATCCAAAAGTGCTGCTGCAGTAGCTGTTGCAACACCGTGCTGACCTGCACCGGTTTCTGCAATCACTCTTGTTTTACCCATTTTTTTAGCAAGTAAAACCTGTCCGAGAACATTATTTATTTTATGAGCCCCAGTGTGGTTTAAATCTTCACGTTTCAGATATATTTTTGCCCCACCAAGGTCTTCAGTCATTCTTTTAGCGTAATATAATAGAGAAGGCCTTCCGGCATATTCTTTCAGTAAGGTATTCAGCTCTTCTACAAATTCAGGATCATTCATGTAATGATTATACTGCTCTTCCAAGTACAATAACTCATTCATTAATGTTTCAGATATGTATTGTCCTCCATATTCACCATATCTTCCGTTATTCAACTTATAACCTCCATAATTTCCTTAATCTTATCTTCATCCTTGTAATCATCAGTTTCAACACTTGAACTTAAATCAACTGCATAAGGATTAAACTCTCCAATGGCTTTTTTAACATTCTGTGAATTTATTCCCCCTGCCAGGAAAAATTCCTTTTTTAAATCCGTTCTTATCAAACGCCAGTCAAAGGTTTTGCCGCTTCCTTTTCCACTGTCAAAAAGCAGATAATCTGCAGATGAATCGGCATATCCTGACAGGTCCTCATCTTCAGACATTTCAATAGCTTTAATGATTTTTAGTTTATCATTAGTATTTTCTTTTAAATAATTAATATAATCTTCACTTTCACTGCCATGAAGCTGTGCAATTTCAATAACACCCATTTCATACAATTCTAAAATCTCACTTTCATCAGCATCTACAAAAACTCCAACAGAAATTATATCTTCCCTTAAATTACTTTTCATTTCTGCTGCAAGTTCATGAGACACTTTTCTTTTGGAATCTGCAAAGACAAAACCTATATAATCAGGTTTGTATTTGTTTACTATTTCAATATCTTCCAAACGTCTTAATCCGCAGATTTTAATCTTAACCATTTTTCAACTCCGAAATCAGTGCCTTTTTATCATCACTTTTCATTAAAGTTTCGCCTATTAAAACTGCATCAACATTATTTTCTTTTAATTTCCTTACATCTTCCGGTGTTTTAATGCCACTTTCAGAAATAAATATAACATCGCCACTGACACATCTACGTAGGTTGATACTGTTTTCTATGTTTACTGTGAAATCTGTCAAATCCCTGTTATTGACACCTATGATTTCAGCCCCTACATTAAGTGCAGTTCTGATTTCATTTCCGTCATGAGTTTCGACAATTGCAGAAAGACCCAAATCATGTGCCAAATCCAAAAATTTCTTTAATTCAACGATAGATAAAATAGAAACAATCAGAAGAATTGCAGATGCACCAAGGGCTTTAGCCTCCCAAATCATATATTCATCAATGATGAAATCCTTTCTTAAAATAGGGATGCTGACATTTTGTGATATTTCTTTTAGATAATCATTTGAACCTTTGAAAAAATAAGGTTCTGTAAGAACGGAAATTGCAGATGCTCCTGCATCCTCATAATCCCTGGCAATGAATACATAGTCAAAATCTTCCACAATCATGCCCTTTGACGGTGAAGCTCTTTTTACTTCAGCAATGATTGAAATTTCATCACCGCTTAAAGCTTTCTTAAAAGGAAAATCCTGAGTAATTTCTAATTTTTTAACTTCTTGCTTAAGTTCGTCCAATGATTTTGTCTGTTTTGACTCTTCCAGTCTTTCTTTAGTTTTTTCAACTATTTCATCCAACATTTTAATCATCTGTTTGTACATTCAATAAATCTTTCAAGTTGTTTTTGTGCCTTTCCTGAATCAATGATTTCTTCTGCCAGTTCCACACCGTCACGCAATGATTCTACTTTACCTGCAACATATAAACCTGCAGCCGAATTTAATAAAACCGCATTTCTTTTTGGTCCCTTTTCACCAGCCAGTATTGCACGGGTAATTCTGGCATTTTCCTTTGCATCTCCGCCGACAAGATCTTCTTTTGATGCCTTTTCCATTCCGAAATATTCCGGTGAAATTTCATAAGACATTGTTTTGCCGTCCTTAAGCTCACAAACTGATGTCTTATCACTTACAGAAATTTCATCCATTCCGTCGACTCCATAGACTGTCAGAGCAGACTTAACGCCCAGATTCTTTAAAACATCAGTAAGAGGTTCAACCAAATCTTTCTCATAAACCCCCAGCACTTCCATGGAAGCACCGGCAGGGCTTGTCAATGGCCCCAATATATTGAAGATTGTTCTGATTGACAGTTCCTTACGTACCCCTGCAACATATTTCATTGACAGGTGATAATTTTGAGCAAAGAGGAAACACAAATTTATCTCCTTAAGACAATTTAAACTTTTTTCGGGTTCGATATAAATATTTACCCCCAACTCCTCCAAAACATCTGCAGCACCGCATTTGCTTGAAGCGGACCTGTTTCCATGTTTTGCCACAGGAACTCCTGCTGCAGAAATAACAATAGCAGAGGTTGTGGAAATATTGAATGTATTTGAACCGTCACCGCCTGTTCCAACAATTTCCAAAACTTCCTGGTCATTAAGCAAACGTACACAATGAGCTCTCATCGCTTCGGCAGATGCTGTAATTTCATCTATTGTTTCGCCTTTCATTGACATTGCGGTTAAGTATGCACTCATCTGAACTTCGCTTGCTTCACCGCTCATGATTTCGTCCATTGTCTGATATGCCTCTTCATAAGTTAAATCCTGATGTTTATATACTTTTAAAATAGCTTCTTTAATCATAATATTCCCCTTTCTACTTTTTCTAAAAAATTACTAATAATTGTCAATCCGTCCGGAGTTAAAATTGATTCCGGATGAAACTGAAGACCGTAAACATTGAAATTCTTATGCCTTACAGCCATGATTTCACCGTCATCGCCTGCCTTTGAAATGATTTCAAGACAATCAGGAAGAGTATCCTTAACTAGACTCAAAGAGTGATATCTTCCAACACTTATCTCAGTTGGCAATCCTTTGAAAATATAATCGTAATCAAGTGAAATTTTTGAGGATTTTCCATGCATCAGTCTGGAAGCATGGGAAACAGTACCTCCAAAAGCCTCACAAATAGCTTGATGGCCTAAACAAACGCCTAAAATTGGGATTTTATCATGGAAATGTGATACCACTTCAATACAAATTCCCGCATTTTCAGGCTTTCCAGGTCCCGGAGATAAAATAATGCATTCAGGATTTAAATCTGATATCTCTTCTACTGTTATTTTATCGTTTCTTACGACTTTAATATCAGAATTGACTTCACCAATCAGCTGGTATAAGTTATATGAAAAACTGTCATAATTATCTATTAAAAGTATCATTCTATCCCTCCATCTGCTGTTTTTAATGCATTGATTACTGCCGCCGCCTTGTTTAAACATTCTTCAAATTCCTTTTCAGGTACACTGTCTGCAACAATTCCCGCACCGGAACGTATGAAAACTTTATTATTTCTTGCAAATGCTATTCTGATTGAAATGCAGGTGTCAATGTTTCCGCTCAAATCAACATAACCGATAGCTCCCCCATAAATTCCGCGCTTATTGTTTTCAAGTTCATTGATAATCTCACATGCCCTTAACTTTGGAGCACCTGACAATGTTCCGGCAGGAAGAATTGAATCTATAGCCACAAGAGAATCCAAATCACTTCTTAATGTTCCGCTTACAGTAGATCCTATATGCATTACATGAGAAAACCTTTCAACTGAGAGATATTTTTCAACATTAACAGAACCTATTTCAGATATTCTTCCAATATCATTACGGCCTAAATCAACCAGCATGTTGTGCTCTGCAAGTTCCTTTTCATCACTAAGCAATTCCTTTTCAAGCCTTAAATCCTCATCTTCGGTTTTTCCGCGAGGCCTGGTTCCTGCAAGAGGAAAAGTAAATAGCTTCTTATCTGTCAGTTTGACTAATGTTTCAGGTGAAGCTCCGGCTATTTCAATATCATTGCTTGAAAAATAGAACATATATGGAGAGGGGTTGGTGGTTCTCAATACCCTGTATGTGTCAAACAGGCTTCCGGAAATATCAGCTTCGATTCTGTTTGACAGAACAACCTGGAAAATGTCTCCTTCTTTAATATAACTTTTCGCCTTTGTGACCATGTCACAATATTTTTCACGTGAAAATGCAGGTTTGAAATCTGATTTTAACTTTAACGGTTCCATTTCAGCTTTTTTACCATTTTTAATCAGATTTGCCATGTCTTTTAACTCATCACATGCTTTTTTATAACTCTCTTCCAGATTATCAGTTTTCATATTGACAATCAGAATGATTTTCTGTTTGAAATTGTCAAATGCAATGACCTTATCAAAGAGCATTAAATCTATATCTTTAAACTGATCCTGATTTTGGGCATCAAGATTAAGTGAAGGTTCCGCATATTTTATATAGTCATAAGCAAAATATCCTACAAAACCGCCGGTAAATGGAGGCAGGTAATCAATTTTAGGAGATTTGTTTTTATCTACTAAATCCCTGATGATTTCACTTGGATTATCGGTTTCAATTACCTTTTCATCATCAGTCAGCTCATCAAAATTTTCGCTGCCTCTGATTGTTACAGTTCCGTCCTGACATGTAAACTCTAAAAGCGGATCAAAACCTAAAAATGTGTATCTTCCCCAGTTTTGTGAATCTTCTATACTTTCAAGCATGTAACAGTGCTTACTGAATCCTTTTAAAACTCTTAAAACTTCAATAGGAGTTGCAATATCTGAAAACAGTTCATAGGATATTGGTATACGCCTATACTCTTTATTTTTCGAAATTTCTTTTACATCTTCTAAACTTGGGGAAAACATTTTATCACTTAACAAATTATTTATATAATGTACTATTTAAAACCTTGTTGTCATTTTTTGTACATTAAAAAAAATTTTAAAAAAAATATGCCTACATTTTATCCTGTTCCTTGGAAAACTGAATGACAATCTTTTTGATTTCCCTGCTTTCCAAATAAGGAATTTTTTCTGTAAGCTCTTTTTCCAAATCCTTATTCAATTGCAATCTTTTTTGAGCGTATTCCTCTCCTTCAAATTCACTGCGATACTGTTTATTCAAATTGGAATACTTTGTAATTAAAGGTTGGATAATTGTTCCGATATCCTCGTCAAGCTGATCATTAATGATTTTCCTTTTTCTGATTTCAACAACAAATCCGAGAACAGTTACGAAAAATCCCAGAACAGTTAAGGTCAGAGCAGGAACGAAAATCCTCTCATCGCCCAAAAACAATATTGTGACAAATAGTCCGATAAATATTAAAACAATTCCTATTTTTCTTAAATCCATGTTAAAATATCTATAATCTTTTATTATTTAATATTATTCAATTCAGTGAAAATTGAAATGAATAATATAACTGCTGATATTATTGCCAATGCAGAAACAATCATCACCACATTAGCATCAGTGAACAAAAGCTCATTAACATCGACCAATCTGATTATTTCGGCAAATAAATTATTTAAAAAGTGAGCCAAAATAGGAACACAGATATTTTCCGTTTTAAGATATAATATTGCCATACAGACTGCAAAAATAAAAGCTGAAAATATACTTCCGAAACTATGAAGGGCACCGAAGAGGAGTGAAGAAATTAAAACTGCAAATAATGTTGGAACAATCAGCTTCAGCTTATTTAACAAAACCCCCCTAAATATCAACTCTTCTACTATTGGAGATAAAACAACTGTCATTACAAAAACTCCAATAACCGGCAGTGAAGAAAGTATAGACATTGAAGGAACGGAAAAATTCACTAAAAAGTTTAAAAATGGAAAATGATTAATCAGCAAATAAGACAGATAGAGCATTCCATAAGAAAAGAAAATATTGGCAGTTACAATCAATAAAATAGTTTTAATCGAAACATCCGAAAAGACATTAAAAAAATCATCTTTAAAATCTAGAGAAAAATCCCTCAATTCAAAAATAAAATATAACAAGATAAACACATAAAAGCATTTTTCATTAATGAATCCGATGGTTTTTCCTAAAATAAACAATACCAGATAAGCAATTATAATAAAAATAGCCAGATTTTTTATTTTTATACGTTTAAGCCTGTCATTAAACTGGGACATGATATCAAATGTAAATTATTTCATACATTAAAAAAAATTTAAGCATATAGATTAACATTAACAAATCTTGAGCATCGTTCAAAATCTTTATTCAATCATCCATATCAAGTACAAAAACGTCTTCAATTGAATTTTTTCCCAAAATCTTTGTAATTTTATAGGCCAACATCAAGGAAGGATTATAACGAGCATTTTCTAAAGCATTGATTGTTTGGCGAGTTACTCCAACAGATTCAGCCAACTCCTGTTGAGTAATACCCTTTTTCTGGCGTAATAGCCGTATTTTTGTTTCCATATACTCAGCCTCCCATGACATCCAGTCATAGGGGTTGATATAATTTCTTTAAAAATTGTATATATAAACTTTTGTATATTTATTAAAAAATTTAATTATAAAGACTGAATAAATATATAATATAGTAATTTAAATTTTATGAGTTGATAAAATATGGCTATTCATCCAATCGAATTTAGGTATGGAACTCCCGAAATGAAAAATATTTGGGAAGAAGAAAATAAGCTGCAGAAAATGTTAGATGTAGAATCCGCATTGGCTCAAGCTGAAGGAAAACTTGGAATAATTCCACAGGAAGTTGCTGATGAAATTGCAGCAAAAGCAAATACTGATTTTGTAAAATTAGAAAGAATGAAAGAAATTGAAGCAGAAACTAATCACGATATTGCTGCTCTTTCAAAATCAATTACAGAAGTATGTGAAAACGGTGCAGGAGAATATGTCCACTTTGGAGCTACCTCCAATGACATTGTAGACAGTTCAAATTCCTTACTTATAAAAGATTCAATTGAAGTATTGAAAGAAAAATTAGAAAGATTAACTAAAATAATGCTTAAACTAACCGAAGAAAATAAAATGAAAGTATGTATCGGACGTACCCATGGTCAGCATGCGCTTCCAACCACATACGGCATGAAATTCGGTATATGGGCAGATGAACTCCACAGACAATATGTAAGATTAGAAAATGCAGAAGCAAATGTATGTATTGGAATGATGGACGGTGCTGTGGGAACAACTGCCGCATTAGGCGAACAAGGATGGGAAATCCATAAGACAGTTGCAGAAATTTTAGGCCTTCCTGCTGCAACCATTACAAATCAGGTTGTTCAAAGAGACAACCATGTAGAATTCATTAGTGTTTTAGCTAATATCGCAAGTACATTAGATAAAATCGGATTAGAAATCAGAAGCTTACAAAGAACCGAACTTATGGAAGTCGGTGAATTCTTTGATCCTGAAAAACAGGTTGGAAGCAGTACTATGCCTCACAAAATGAACCCAATTACTGCTGAGAGAATCTGTGGTGTTGCAAGAATCGTTAAATCCTACGTTAACGCAGCCTTGGACAATAACCCTCTTTGGCATGAAAGAGACTTGACAAATTCATCATGTGAAAGGATAATGTTTCCGGAAAGCTGCATTTTAACCGATTACATTCTCAATTTAACAATAAAATTAATGAACAACTTAGTTTTCTACGATGAAAACATCGAAAGAAACTTAAACCTGACCAATGGTTTAATCATGGCTGAAAGATTAATGGCAGAACTTACCCGTGCAGGAATGGGAAAACAAACTGCATACGGAATTGTAAGGAAAAACGCAATTAAAGCCAATAAAGAAAAACTATTATTGGGTGAATTAATTTTAGAAGACGAAGAAGTTCAAAAATACCTGACTGAAGATGATGTTGAAAAAATCATGGACCCTCACACATATGTCGGATCCATTGAAATAATCATCAATGAACTGCTTGAAAAATCAAAAGACTGGTTCTAGGTGAAATAAATGGTTAGCGTAAAAGAATTAAGGTCAATAGAATTATCTTCATATACAATAATTGCAACAGCAATTGCAGTATTGTTTTCAATAATATCTTCAATAATCATGACCATAGCTATTGGAATTACAAGTCCGAATGCACTAGGCGTTTCAATTTATCTGATTTCAACACTTGTTGTTGGAACATTAATGTACACCACCTACAACACATTCTGTCAAGGTTTTCTTTACAATACATTAGGAAAAAAACTTAATATAATTCAAATAGCTTTTAAAGATGAAAAGGAAATCATTAAAATATCACCTGCTACAACTGCAATCATTGTTTCAATGATATTGACAATACAAATGATTTTATTGTATTTAGCTTCAGTGTTTATATTTCCACTGTTAATTAATGCAGTTATCCAAACTTTAATGTTATCAGGCCAGCAAATTCTTGCATACGGACTTTACCAGTTCATGCTAGTCCTAAGCCAGCCTATAGTAATTGCAATGATTATATTCGGTACTTTTATCATATCATTTGTCTTCATATTGCTTGGATGTTACATCTACAACATACTTGCAAACAGCGGAAGAGGAATTATCGTAAATTTATCAAAAGAAAACGGATATACTGCAATTGATTCAGTCAACGTGAAAAGATTCAGTATTGTTTTTGGTATTATTGGAGGTATTCTAAGCCTGCTTTCATTGGTTATTTCAATGGGAGGCAGCGGAAACATCACCGCTCTAATCATCAATATAATCATCGGATTTATTGTTGCATTTGCCTCAGGTGCACTAACTGCAATATTTTATAACTTCCTTGCACCAAAATTAGGAAAATTAAAATTAGAATTAATTGATTTAACCAATTAATTCCTTTTTTCTCTTTTTATTTCAGGAACATATCTTTTAAGCATTAATGATAATGTTATAACTGTTACAGAACTCAATGCCATTGCCAGACCGGCCAAAGCAGGTTCAAATGTTATTCCGAATGCAGGATATAAAACCCCTGCGGCTATTGGAATTAAAATTGTATTGTATGCGAATGCCCAGAATATATTTTCTTTAATTCTTCTCATTACCTTTTTAGAAAATTGAACTGCAGCAACCACATTTTCCAAATCGCCTTCCATAATAACAATGTCACCGCTTTCCATTGCAATATCTGTTCCATTACCCATAGCTACACCAATATCTGCCTGAGTTAATGCTGGAGCATCATTAATACCGTCACCAACGAATAAAACTTTTCTAGTGTGATTTGATTGGATTTGCTTGACTATATCCAGTTTGTTTTCAGGTAAGATTCCAGCACGGACATTGTCAATACCTACTTCATTTGCCACATTAAGTGCGGTGGATTCATTGTCTCCTGTCAGCATATATGTTTCAATGTTCATCTTGTGCAGTTCATCGATTGTTCTTTTGGAATTAGCCTTAATCTTATCAGACAGACTTAAAATACCTTTTACAGATTTATCCTGTGCTAAAAAGATAATAGTTTTTGAAAGCCTTTCAAGTTCATGATACCTGTCAACCAGCTCATCTGAAACATCAATGCCATTTGCCTGCATCAGTGCGAGATTACCTGCATAAACATCACTGCCATTTAATTTGGCCTTTAAACCTTTTCCAGTTACATTTTCAAAATCAGTAGTCTGATTTAAATCCAAATTCAATTCCTTAGCCTTATTTACAATAGCTTTTGCAATAGGATGGGTTGAATTCTGTTCAACACTGGCTGCAAGCTTGATTAATTCCTCATCTGAAATTCCATAAGGAATAATGTCATCCACTTCAGGTTTTCCTTCAGTTATTGTTCCTGTTTTGTCAAAAGCGGCAACATCAATCTGACCTGCATTTTCCAAGGTATCTCCGTTTTTGATTAAAATACCAAATTCCGCTGCCCTTCCAACACCAACAGTAACTGCAGTCGGTGTGGCAAGTCCCAATGCACAAGGACAGGCAACCACTAAAATTGAAATCAGACAGGTAAGTGAGAATAAAAGTGAAGCTCCAAGTACGAAATACCAAATCAGGAATACAACAATAGCTATTGTTAAAATGACCGGAATGAAATATGACACGATTGTATTTGCGAATTTTTGAACAGGAGGTCTTGAAGACTGTGCTTTTTCAACAAGACGAATGATATTTGATAAAACAGTTTCCTTTCCAATCTTTTTAGCCCTAATATGAAGGACTCCATCCTGATTTATGGTTCCGGCAAATACTTCCTCGCCGTCCTTTTTAACTTTAGGAATCGGTTCCCCGTTAATCATTGATTCATCAACATAGGATTCTCCCCCAACAACATCACCGTCAACAGGAATTTTTTCACCAGGTTTTACAAGAAGCAAATCATCGACTACAATATCTGCAATGGATACCTCTTTTTGAGAAATAATTTCACCATTTTCATCAACTTCAATTGCTGTTGCAACTGTTGGCTGAAGGCCGATTAATTCACGTATGGAATCGGATGTTCGTTTTTTAGCTCTGGCTTCAAGATATCTTCCAATCATTAAAAATGACGGAAGCATTACAGCTGAGTCATAAAACATGAAAGTATGGTCTAAAACAATTCCGAATGTTCCGAAAATACTTGAAATATATGCAACCAGAATACCCATTGAATACATTACATCCATATTCAAATTTTTATGTCTTAAACCGTTGATTCCGGCTTTTAAAATAGGTAAAGAAACATATAAAAATGGTGCGATACTTACAATCAGGGACAGCAGCCCCATTGAGGATATGTTCAATCCTGTTGCTTCATGAATGCTGTGGGTGAGTCCCATTAAAGGATCCCATCCGCTAAACATTAAAATCATTAAAATAGCTGAAAATATTAAACCGACAATAATCCTGTTTCGTTTTTCTTTTAAATCCTGCTGATAGATTGCTTCCTCATCAATTTCTGTTTGACCTTCCACGCCTAAAAGTTCAAAACCTAAAGAATTGATTACCTCTTCAATTTCATCAAGTGTAACTTTTGAAGAGTCATATCTGATTTTTGCAGTTTGGGAAGTTAAATCAGCTTTAACATCAAAAATACCGTCCAGTCTGATTAAAAAATTCTCGACATTCATTGTGCATGAAGTGCAGTGCATGCCCTGAATTCTTAAAGTCATTTCATCAGAGTGAAGTTCAAAACCTAAATTCCTGACCAGTCTTTCCATTTCCTCATAGGAAATTTTTTTAGTGTCTACAGTAATATGTAATTTATTTGCCGCAAGGTCCGCATCAACTTCTTCTACTCCCTCAACCCTTCCAAATGTTTTGTTTACACTTAAAACACAGGAAGCGCAATGCATTCCTTCAATCGGCAAATCCATATGTTTATGTTTTACCATAAAATCACGACCCTTTCCATTAATGAAAGAATATTTAATTTTTAAACATATTAAAAGTTATCTAAAATAAGTAACATTAGAAGATTGTCCGATGAAATCTTAAGAAAATATAGGCCTTTTTACATGATTTCAAGGTATAATTATATCAAAATCAGTTTTTTACTTCAATTCCGTCTTGGAAAACCTTTAAAATATTATCATTATCACTTAAAACAGAAACATCATCCAAAGGATTTGAATTGACTAAAATTAAATCTGCAATGTAATTTTTTCGAACAAGACCCAAATTATCCTGATTTAAAAATTGTGCCGCTTTGACAGTTCCGCTTGCTACAGCTTCATCTTCACTCATTCCAATATCAACCAGATGAGTCAATTCCTCCAGATTATGGCCATGAGGAATAACACCGCTGTCTGTTCCCATTAAAATATTTACCCCCTGTTCATAGGCACAGGCAACATTTTCCTTGTGAACTTTAACAATTTCCTTTAATTTAGCGGTTTTTTCTTCAGCATAACTGTCCCAGTCAGGAAAACCGTTTTTATATAAGAACTGGTGAACAAGCAATGTCGGAACCAGACTGACATTTTTTTCAGCCATTCTCTGAGCTGTCTTTTTATCTATAAATGTACCATGTTCAATGGATGAAAATCCTGCATCAATACAATTATTCATGCCTTTTAAGCTATGACAATGAGCTGATACTTTCATATCATTGGTTTTAGCTTCATTAACAATTGTTTTTAATTCTTTTTTGTTGAATTGTGCAAATTCAGGTGAAGTATTGGTTGTTAAAACTCCTCCGCTTGCCATAACCTTAATAAAATCAGCGCCCGCTCTTTTTACCTCACGGGTCTTTTTAAGGACTTCTTCAACACCGTCACATCTTCCCTTTGGAAAACCAGGATAGATTATCTCCATATCAAAACCGGACGGTAAAAGCAAATCAAAATGTCCTCCTGTCATGACCAGAGGAGTAATTGATAAATAAACTTTAGGAGCGATGAAGAGTTTTCTTTGCTGTGCCAATTTAAAGCTTAAATCAGCTGATCCGCAATCCCTAATTGATGTAACTCCGGCATTAATTGTTTGAAGTGCATGAGGAACCGCATTATAAAAATGAATTCCCAATGGATTTGCCATGTTTTCCTCCTTGTGGAATCCTTTAGCAAAAATATGAGCATGGCAGTCTATAAAACCGGAAAGCAGGTAATTATCCTGACCATCAATAACATTAACATTAGCTTTTGTATTTACTGAAGGAGAAATTTCCTTAATCAGATTATCTTCAATCAATACACTCATTGAAGTTTTGACTTCCTCAAACGGATTAACAACATTAACGTTTTCAATCAGGGTCTGCATAATATCCCCTCATAACAGCTCTATTGTTCCGTTATCCCCGTCAACTTCTACTAAAGTACCTGTTGTCAAGTCTTTGGTATCTGCTGGGGAGTCCACCATAGGAATATCAGACATTATTGCACCTGTAGCTATAATAGGCTCGGCGTTAATGCAAATAATTGCCTTTGGAGCAGTATTGTTCTTCATCATTTGAAAAATAACATAAGAACCAACGGTAGAGCCTTTTCCTCCAGGAATAAATAGAACTTTATCCTTAATGATTTCTCCTTTTAATTCATGATTAGGATCAATTATTTCACCATTTTCCGGATTTACCCCGCCTAAAAAACTGATAGGTTCTGATGAGACAATCAATTCTCCTTTTCCTTTTCCTTTTGCAATACTTCTACAATCAATCATAAAAACACCTAAATTACATCCTTTTTCATAACTTCTCTTAAAACTGCAGTAGCGTAAGAACCTTTATCTATAGAAAATTCGCATAAAACTCCTTCATCTGTTGGAACTGCCTTTGCATCCCATACCTGGAAACGCATTTGACGTCTAAGTCCATGACTTCCTAAACGTGGCATTTTTGGAACTTCAAAATCCTCTTTTGTATGATTATATTTTTTCAATATGTTCTTTTCCATCTCACCAACTTCACCGTCTGCAAACGGAACTTTTGTACCGAATAACGGACAGGTCGGATTTGCTTTAAAATTTGTGATTAATTCCTGAAACTCTTCAGGACTTTTATCTCGAACAATGTGCTCTTCTGTATCAATGACAATATCTCCTTCGATATATTTGTCAATACCCATTTCCACCCTATTGCTTACGGCTTCGTTGAAGAGATAAGACTGATAAGCATGAACAAACATCCTCTGAAGCGGTTTTGGAAGTGCATGAAGCGCATTCATATATGATTTGTCAGTAAGCTCACCTTTTTTGGAATCCCTAATCAATTCCTTAATCATCATCTTTTCATAACGCATTCCTTTTCCCATCAGATTAAGGGATTCTTCAAGATTTCCTTCATCAAATGCTTTTCTGGCCATTTGATTATCTTCACCCTCATCACCCTGAGGATTTCCAATGTAAATGCTGACTGCTTTTTTTAAATCGTTTTCAACCAATGCCTCACCGACCAGATGAGTTATTGTTCTTGGTTTTCCGAACCTCTGCCATCCGAAGTAATTTGGAACGCCTGTGCTTTCAAGTTGGCTTAAAACCTCATTTGCAATTTCTGCACTTTCTTCTATATCATCCAAATCACGAATCAGTATCTTAAACTTGTTTCCTTTTAACTGACCCATCCTAAGTTTTTTGCGTCCACGGACAACCTTTAAAAAATCAGTTTTATAAATCTCCAGGTTTTCAACCTGTTTAAGCTGCTCTTCAGAATCCATATTTGCAATACAAATCCACTGGCGAGTAATGGCTTTTTTATCTTTCATTCCTGCAAAGCCCATTCTTTTTCTTGAAATATGAAGATCACGGGCAATATCCAAAACAACATCCAATGTAGTCCTTCCCAATTTTTCAATCCAGACATAAACATTAGGTCCTTCGCCTTCAGGGATGACTTCAGGAATTTCCTCAACATAAAAATCTTCATATTGGTATCTGATAGTTCCACCAATACCTTTCTGGCTAGTTACATAAGTATTAGCATTTAACATAATAATCACGGAAAATAATAATGCCCTGGCCGGGATTTGAACCCGGGGAATGGGATCCGCAGTCCCATGTGTTATCCAAACTACACCACCAGGGCTAAACAAAATAAGATAACATATAACTATAAGATTTTTATAGTATTTAATTATTCCCATCAAAATATAATATGCTTTTGAATTGAAGAAAAATTAATTGAACTACATAACTTTGTAGAAGTCGAGATAGTTCAATATTATAGTGTTTTTCTTAAAGTTTTTACCTTTTTTTGTTTAATTTTTTTGTTGGTTATTTCTTATCAAATGCTCTTGGGCAAATAATATTTTTTATTATGGGGTATATTAATTATTGTTGGTATGTGGAATTATTTTGTAGTTTATTTGTTTTATTGGTGGTTTAGTTTATGAGGTATAATGTTGTTGCTAAGAGTTTGAAGTTGCTTA
>NZ_CACWVY010000027.1 GCF_902764455.1 uncultured Methanobrevibacter sp. | reverse complement strand
CCAAGACTGTTTATAATTTAAATGTTGGGGATAATGATACTATTGTTGCTGTTCCAACTCCTAATAATTTAAAAGTCAATTTCACAACTGCTGATTATGGTATTGTGTCTGTTGATGGTGATGGAAACATTATAGCTCTTGGTGAGGGTAATGCAACCATTATTGTCAGTGTTGGAGATGATCTTGTTTATAAATATGATTCAGTCATTGTCAACGTTACTGTAAACAAAATACAAACTGAAATTACTGTAAATACAGTTTCACAGATGGTTTTCGGTGAGAAAGCAAATATTACTTATATTCTTTCACCTTCTGATGCTGAAGGAAATGTTACATTTGAAAGCAGCAACAATGACATTGTTAAAGTTGATTCCAATGGTGAAATTGCTGCTGTAGGTGCAGGTTCAGCAAACATCACCGTCACATTTTCAGGCAATAATAAATATGCTGAGTCAAGCAAAAGCATTGAAATCACAGTAATCAAAGCCAATTCAACATTATCAGTTGATGATATTACTTTTGATTATGGTAAATCAGAATCTGTAAATGTGACTGTTAGTGGCGCTTCTGAGATTAATGCTGAGGTTGTTGGTCATCCTGAGGCTGTTGTTAATGTAGATAATAATACAATTTCTGTTTCTGGTTTGGATGCTGGTAATTATACTTTAAATGTTATTGTTGTTCCTGATGATAATCATAATCCTGTAACTAAAACTGCTGAGATAACTGTAAATAAGGTTGATTCAAGCGTGGATGTTGGTGAGTTTAACATGACTTATGGTGAAACAGGTTCTGTTAGTGTGTCTGTTAGTGGTGCTTCTGGAATCACTGCAGAGGTTGTTGGTCATCCTGAGGCTGCTGTTAATGTGGATAATAATATAATTAGTGTTTCTGGTTTGGATGCTGGTAATTATACTTTAAATGTTACTGTTGCCGGTGATGACAATCACAATCCTGTTACCAAGAGCGTTGATTTTGAAGTTAAAAAGGCTGATTCAACCTTGTCTGTTGATGATATTACTTTTGATTATGGTAAGTCAGACTCTGTAAATGTGACTGTTAATGGTGCTTGTGAGATTAGTGCGGAGGTTGTTGGTCATCCTGAGGCTGTTGTTAATGTTGATAATAATACAATTAGTGTTTCCGGTTTGGATGCTGGTAATTATACTTTAAGTGTTACTGTTGTTCCTGATGATAATCATAATCCTGTAACTAAAACTGCGGAGATAACTGTAAATAAGGTTGATTCAAGCGTGGATGTTGATGACATTAATCTGACTTATGGTGAAACAGGTTCTGTTAGTGTGTCTGTTTCCGGTGCTGTTGAAGTTACTGGTGAAGTTGTTGATCATCCTGAGGCTGTTGTTAATGTGGATAATAATACAATTAGTGTTTCTGGTTTGGATGCTGGTAATTATACTTTAAATGTTACTGTGGTTCCTGATAGTAATCATAATCCGGTAACAAAAAGTGTTGATATAACTGTCAGTAAGGCTGATTCAAGTGTTGGTGTTGGTGATATTGATCTTACTTATGGTGAGTCTGCTGAAATTGATGTAAAAGTTGATGGTGCAGGTGAAATTACTGCTGAAATTGACAATGTAAGTGTTGAAATTAAGGACGGTAAAGTTTCAATTCCTGTTTTGGATGCTGGAAATCATACCTTGACAGTTACTGTTGCCGGTGATGACAATCACAATCCTGTTAGTAAAAGTGTTGATTTTGAAGTCAGCAAAGCCAATACAACTGCCAGTGCAACAACAACTCCTTTATATAACAGCGGTAAAGATGTAATATTGACATTTGAGGATGAAAATGGTAATCCTATTTCCAACATGACAGTTACAGTTGATTTAAACGGACCTAAAGAATATACAACTGATAAAAAAGGCCAAATCAACATACCAACCAAAGGTTTAGCTCCTAAAACTTATGATGTGCCTGTGTCATTTAAGGGAACTGATAACTACAACGGATTCAATACTACTGTAAAAATCACTGTCCAGAAGGCTACTCCAAAGTTAACTGCCAATAAGAAAACCTTCAAATCATCTACAAAAAGCAAAAAGTACACAGTTACCTTAAAGGACAATAAAGGAAAAGCAATCAAGAAGGCTAAAGTTACTCTGAGGGTTGGCGGCAAAACATACGAGGCCACTACCAACAGCAAAGGTAAAGCAACCTTCAAGATTCTCAAACTCAACAAAAAAGGAACTTTCAAGGCAACAGTTACATACAAAGGCAATAAATACTTTAAAAAAGTTACTAAAAAGGCTAAAATTACTGTTAAATCTGCTTTCAAAACAGTCTTTAAAGGCAGCAAGGACTCTGCAGCTGTTAAAAAAATCCAAAGGGCATTGAAAAATAATGGATTTTATCTTTCTGCATATGGCCATTACTTGAAAGTTGACGGTATTTATGCTGAGCATACTTTCAATGCTGTAAAAGAGTTCCAGAAAGCCAAAGGTTTGAAAGTAACTGGAAATGTGGATGAAGCAACCGCTAAAAAATTAAAAATAATTTAAAATGTAGGTGCATTTTTGCACTTACTCTCTACTTTTTTTATTTTCGTATATATTTAGTATTTTGATTTAGTCTATTTTTACAATAACTTCTATTTGTTTTGCGATACTATTGATTATTTTAATGGTAATCTGTGAAACTATAATTTTAATTTGGCGTAAAATTCATGATTTGACTACTTGGTGTAGGTCTTGATTATTGATGTTTAAGAAATATCAAAAATTATCAGGGATTGCCTGCAGTATTTCACTGAATCTCACATGTAACTGTGAATGATTGATAAAATAGCTTCATTTAAAATTTTTTCAGACTATATTTCATGCATAAAGCTTTTTATTTCAATTTATGTAAGATATATATTCCAATATCAATTAAATAATAGTTTTGACAAATTATCTAACATTAATAAAAACTCAGGGGTTTTTGTATGAATTATAAAAAGAAAATATTGCTTATCTGTTCAATTCTTTGCATATTTTTTGCTGTTTCAACAGCATATGCAAGTGATGTGAACATAACTTATGATTCTGTTCATGAAAGTTCAATTTCACAGAATTATTCTCAATCTCAGTTAAACACGTATGACGACGGTCGGCTTTCAATATCACAGGATGATGACATTTTAGCTGCAACATCAGTTTATTTCGATGCATCTGCAGCCCATGACGGAGACGGATCTAGAAACAATCCATATAAATATCTAAAAAATGGCAGGATAGGATATGGTACAGTTGCTTATTTTGCAGACGGTATCTATGAACTGTCCGATTCATTAACAATTTCATCCTCTTCATCATATAAGACCATTTTTGTCGGTGAAAGTATTCAAAATACTATCATCAGGTCTAAATTATCCGATTCCTTTGATTTTATAGTCAGTTCGGATTCTTATTTTGCTCTGGCCGGTTTGACACTGGACAACATTCACATAAACAATCAGGCAACACTGGTTGCTGAAAATGTTAGTTTTGTAAACAGCGTCGGATTCACAGAAGATGAAGGACCAAGTCTGCCATATTTGTCCGATGAATACGACAGCACTTATGGTGGTGTAATAATCTCCAATGCACCACGCGGAAAGGAAAACTCAGTATATCTGAATCGATGCAGTTTCATTAATGATTGTGCAGTCAATGGGGGAGTTATTGCCGCATTCAATTCCTATGTAAACATTCAAAATTGTATATTTTATAATTCATCCTCAACACGTTTCGGAGGTGTTGTCTATAGCAGTGCCTCTAATGTGGTTATTTCAAATTCTTCATTTTCAAAAAATAAGGCAGGATATGGTGGTGTTATCTATTCTAAGGCATCTGTCCTAAAAGTTTTTGATTCAGACTTCAGGGATTCACAGGCATACAGCTTCGGTGGTGTAATAGTTTCAGATTCAAGCGATTCACTTGTATATAATTCTATATTCAATAATTATCAGTCCCTAAGTGATGCCGGTGGAGCTATTTATTCATTGAATTCCACTTTAAACGTTTATGATTCATCATTTACTGATGGAAAATCATTTTTCGGAGGTGCAATCTGTAATCTTAAATCAAATTTCACTCTTCTTGATTCCAGATTCAGCAGGAATTTTGCAGTATACTATGGCGGAACAATATACAATGTTTACGGTTATGCAGGCATTCAGGGCAATACTATAGAAGACTCTCATGCTGATTCAAGCGGTGGTGCAATCTGCAGCAGGCTTTCAGACTCCCTATATTTAAACAATAACACATTTGTAAATTCTACAGCTGCTTACGGTCATATAATATTTGTAGACGGTGATGCTGGTAGTGTTGTGGAAAAAAACAATGTCTATCAGGAAATCTACAACCTTGTCTGTCTTTATTCAGCTACTCTGAATGGTGAAGAGTATGTGGCAATAAGCAATTACCTTACATTCAGCGTTTCAAGCAATGGTGTCTATGTCGTGCCTCTGGCCAATGACAATGCTGACGACAGTAACTATGTGAAGTTTAATATTTCCGTTGAAGGAAATCCTTCTCCAATTATATACACTGACATAAACCAGGACAACAGGTTACTGTTTGACCTTGAAAAATACGGCAATAAATTTGAAAATGAATTTATCGAAGCATACATTATTGATGAAGCCGGAGACATTATTTATTCTGATGTTGGAGCATTAACAACTCATGAAAATCATATCAGCGATGTGCTTTTTGACCTTAACTTTAAAAATTTCATGATATTGCTTCAATACGGTAATCTTTATGATATCAATCCTTATTCATCCGTGCCGTTATTTAACTACACTGTAACTCCCCAAAGCCTGCCTGTTTCTTATGATTCAAGGGATTACGGATATATAACTCCTGTCAAGGATCAGAAAAGAGGTGGTAACTGCTGGGCATTTTCAGGAATTGCAACACTTGAAGCATGTCTTAAAAAGGCAACAGGAATTACCTATGACTTTTCAGAGGAAAACGCCAAAAACCTCATGGCAGCATATTCACTGTTCGGATGGGACATTGAATCAAACGATGGTGGAAACCTATACATGTTCATGGCATATCTTGCAAGCTGGTTCGGACCTGTCAATGATGATAAGGATGTTTATGACGATTATTCATCATTATCCGTTATTTATGACCCTGCCCTGCATATTCAAAATATCTACTGCATACCTGAAAGGAAAAATTCATATGATAACGATTTAGTTAAAAGAGCAATAATGGACTGCGGTGCTGTTTCAGTCTCTACAAAATGGGATACCGGAAGCCATGCAATCACACTTGTAGGATGGGATGATGAATACACAGGATTTGACTATTTCAACACCAAATCCACCGGAGCATGGATATTTAAAAACAGCTGGGGAGAAGACTGGTATGATAACGGTTATTTCTATATGTCCTACGAAAAGGAATTTAAAAACGCCTATACTTTTATCTTCAATGAAGACAGAGGATACTCTGACATTTACCAATACGATTTTTCAGGAGTAACAGGTTATAGAAACCTTCCAAGTGCAAATACAGTCTATTCCAAAAACAAATTCATATCCTCAAGCAATGATATTTTAACAGCAGTTTCAACATTCTTCTATGACCCTACAAACTATTCAGTTTCAGTTTATTTAAACGGCAATTTGATTACAACCCAGGAAGGCTATACTCAGGCAGGATATTACACATTCCCTCTCGACAAGGAAATCCAGCTGGCAAAAGGGGATGAATTCGTTGTTGAATTCAAATGCTTTGGAAATAACGGCTACAGACTTCCTGTATGTATGGCAAATGTAATCAATAAAGTAACTTTCAGCGATGAAACATCATTCTACAGCACAGACGGAAAAACATGGTATGACTTATACTACAGCTCTTCAGTAGCATGCATTAAAGCATTCACACGTTCCCCAACTTTAAAACAGGTAAACATCAATGTCAACCAGTTAAATGAGGTTAAAGTTAATGAAATTGTCACAATAACTGCAACAATACCTGAATATTATGTTGTTGACGGACACCGCCATTATCTAAACGGATTTATCACATTCAATATTGACGGAACATATTACTATGCACCTATTAAAAACGGAAAGGCCTCTTTGAATATCAGCTTTTCCAAGTTAGGCACTCATTCTCTTACAGCTTATTATAAAACAAATCTTGAAATATCAAATGTAGTAATGTTCAATTTCAATGTAGTATCCAAAGTTGAAGACAGGATTTCTCTCAAGGCTTCAGATGTTTCAAAATATTACGGAGGTTCTCAAAAATACGTTGTATCCCTAACAAACAATGATCTGCCGGTCAGCGGTGCAAGTGTAAAAATCACCGTAGACAATAAGGTTTATACAGTAAGAACAAACAGTACCGGTCAGGCAGTCCTTGATTTGACCCTTCCAAGCGGAACATATAATATAGTATCTGAATACGGTGGAAAATCAGTTTCCTCAAAATTCATTGTCAAATCAACAATCGATGCTAAAGATGCAAGCGGACTTTATTTACAGTCTTTCCTTTTTGCAAGCTTTTTGGATACCGAGGGCAACCTCCTTTCAGATAAGGAAGTAATATTCAGAATTGGAAATACTGACTTTAGGGTAATGACATCAGCTGCAGGTTACGTACTTGTAAATATTCCATTGGATGCAGGAAGTTATAATGTTACAGTTATAAACCCAATAACCGGAGAGCAAAAACGTATAAAATTGGATATATTTAAAAGAACAGTAGATTTGGAAATTACTGCTGTTCAAAATGCGGAAAGAATTATCATTACAGCCACTTTATCATCTGCAGATGCAACAGGTAATGTCAATTTCTTTTTCAATGGAAATCATTATGTCAATGTTGTCAATGGAACTGCCACATGGGAATTAATAAACCTTGATGCAGGAACTTATGATATTCTTGCGAGCTACTCCGGAAATGTTAATTTTTATGGAACAGGTTCACATCTGATTTTATCTGTTGTAGATGACGATTATACATTAGACCCATACAATGTCTGGATGTATTACGGAGAGTACAGCAGAATATTTGCAGATGTTGTTGATGAAAATAATTGCGGCGTTTCAGGCCAGACTGTCAGATTCACAATCCAAAATAAAACTTATATCGGAATAACAGACTCTAAAGGCCGGGCTTATGTGCAGTTTCCGGGTCTGGATATTGGAAACTACACAGTCCTTGTTCAATATGGAGGCCAATCAAGTCTTTCAGGTCTTGAAGTGCGTTCCACAATTTCATCAGTCCAGTATTCAGGCGAATATCTAAAATCAAGCGTCACTGTCAAATTTGTTGACGATGAAGGGAAAGGTGTTGTAAATAAGGAAGCAACATTTAAAGTGGGAACAGCTTCAGTTAAAGCAACCACAGATGTTTACGGATTTGCAACCGCAAAACTTAATCTGGATGTTGGATTCCACACTGTCACTGCAGTCAACCCTGTTACAGGTGAGAAAAAGGAATTTGAAATTCAGATTACCAAAGCCAATCCTCAAATTACATTATCAAGAAGCCAAAGTGACTCACAAATTACTTTAACTGCAAGTCTAACACCTGTGACTGCTACCGGTAATGTGATTTTCACTGTCGGATCCAATAAGTACACTGTTAATGTTAAAAATGGAAAAGCTGCATTGACATTAACTGATTTAAGCGAAGGAAGTTACACTGCAGTTGCAAATTATGTTGGAGACAACAACTTTAACAATGCAATGTCCTCACTTGATTTTATTATAGTCACTCCAAGAATCACAATTTCCGCCCCTGATTTGGTTAAGATGTATAATGGTGTAGAGCCTTTTATAATTACAGTTAAAAATAATAATAATCCTGTAGTGGGCGAAGTTGTTAAATGCACATTTGACGGTGAGGTATATAATTTCCCGACTAATAGTAAAGGAATCATTTCAATTGATATAGAAGATTATGAAACTGGAGAATATGCTTTTATCTCAGAATACGGTGGAGTGTCAGTAACATCAAAGATTACAATATTGTCAACAATTTCAGCTATGGATGTAAATGCTGAATATTCAAATGCAGTATTTAAAGCCAGCTTCATGGATTCAGCTTCCAAAATACTTTCAAATACTGGGGTATTCTTTAATATTGCAGGCAAGCAGTACAGTGCAACAACCAACAGTAACGGTGTTGCAAGCGTTAATGTCAATTTAAATACAGGCAGCTATTCTGTTATAGCTACAAATCCTGTTACAGGTGAACAGAAACAGTTCAGATTAAACATTTTAAAATCAACTCCTGAAATTGCTTTGCAGTATTCTCAAAAGGACGGTACTGTAAGCATAACCGCCAGCATAACTCCACAATCTGCCGAAGGGTATATTGTATTTAATGCAGCATCAAGAGAAAATACAATCGCCTTGGAGAACGGTAAGGCAGTTTTTGATTTAATGGGATTGGATGCAGGTTCATATACGGTATCTGCCAAATTCATTGGAAATTCAAATTATAAAGAGGTTTCATCTTCACTGAATTTCACAGTTTCAAAAATAAATCCTGTACTTACATTAAAGATGACTACAGTCGATGATAAGGATGCTTTAATGGCCAGCCTGTCATATTCCTCTGCTACAGGAACAATTACTTTCATTGTAGATGGCAATCAATATCCGACAGGAATAAGAAACGGTGCATCCTATTTAACATTTTCAGATTCCGGTGTATTTAATGTATTGGTAAAATATTCCGGTGACAATATTTTCAATCCGGTTTCAAAATCCATAAAAGTATCCATTGAAGACAAAACACCTGTTTTTATCATTAACAATTTAAATAAGGTTTATGGCGATTCCAAAACATTTACAGTACGTGTTCTTGACTATAAAGAAAATCCGATTTCAGCACAGCCTATTAAGTTTGCAGTATATGACAAAAACAGGAAGCTGATTAATATCTATAAAAGTTCAACTGATGTTGAAGGATATGCAAAACTGACATGTAATTTCGTTCCAAACACATATTACATTAAAGTGGATGACACAAAATATGTCAGGGGCGAAGCTAAACTTGTTATAAAAAAGGCAACTCCTAAAATAACAGCATCAGCCAAAACTTTCAAAGTAAAACTAAAAACCAAGTCATATACTATAACCCTGAAATCCAATTTAAATAAGGTACTGAAAAGCAAGAAGGTAACTTTAAAAGTAGGCGGCAAAACATATAAGGCAACAACCAATTCAAAGGGTAAGGCCACTTTTAAAATTACAAAATTGACCAAAAAAGGTAAATTTACTGCTGTTGTTAAATTTGGTGATGCTTATTATAATACAATAAGTAAAAATGTAAAAATAACAGTTAAATAAGGGATGTTTATAACATCTCCTATTATTTTTTTTAAAGATATTGGACTATTTCTTTTCCGTCCTCAGTCAGCATATATATTCTTCCCCTTTTTAATTCTTCATTAACGCAAACGACCAGATTTTCTTTTTTCAAATCAGACAATGCGTTTGAAACTTGTGTGTCTCTTAACCCTGTTGATTTTGAAATTTCAGAGGGCAATTTAAATTCATGTTCCAGGCTTTTCATTGTTTTCATTCTTGTAGGAGATACCTTAACGTATCCTAATTTATTAAAAAATTCTTTTTCCAACATAAATATATTGTTTAGTTAAACGGGTTTCTATATTTTTATATTTAAAATATGTCTGTTTTTAATAAATTATTAATAAATTAAAAATCATTTATTCATTTTTCAGTGATGGTATTATATATTAAAAATAAATTGTAAGCTATTAAATTATTTAATAGCTTTCATAAATCTTTCTTTAATTTCAATTGGACTTAAATCAATAATTGGAGCTTTTGAATTGCCGGCTTCAGTGTTATACACAATAAAACTTGCATCATTGCTGTTTATAATTTCTTTTAAATCAATGTCTTTAAAGTCATAGCTGTTTTTAAAGCCGACGCTTTTTGCAATATCAACAAGGTCAATCAATTGCGCATAGGTATCCTGATTTCCTGTTGAACCATATGCACCGTTGTCAATAACAATCCATGTTAAATTTGAAGGATTTGTGGCAAATATTGTTACAAGAGAGCCCATGTTCATCAAAAGAGAGCCGTCACCGTCAATCACAACAATGTCTTCATCGGGTTTTGAAAGTGCAAGGCCCAATCCGATTGATGATGCAAGACCCATTGATCCGATCATATAGAAGTTTTTATCCCTGTCATCAATTTCATACAGCTCCCTTGACGGAAATCCTATGTTGCACACTACAATCTCATCGTCAATCTGGTTCATAATATCCTGAATAGCTTCATATCTTGCCATGTTATCACCAATACCTAATTTCTAAAAGCACACTCACAGGTTTTCCTTCTTCAACTGACAATTCCCACGCTGATTTGATGTCAACGTATGCAGCATTTGGAGTTTCAGGTTTGAAAAATTTAAAGTCCATTCCTTCAAGAATTCTTGGTGTTGACTGTCCCATCGGGACCTGTCCGCAGATGTTTTCACCTTCCGTTCCTCTGTGGCTCATTATCATTAAAAGGGGAAATTCATACAGTTCATCCAATGATTTCAGTGCATTTATGGAGTTTCCAAGTCCTGAATTCTGCATTAGAATCGCCGATTTTTTACCTCCCAGATATGCTCCTGCACAGATTCCGATTCCTTCCTCTTCACGGGTTACAGGAATGTGAATTATTTCTTCATCTTCATCAATCATGTCTAATAATTTTGATAGGTTTACGCAGGGAACGCTTACGATAAAGTCAATTCCTGTGTCTTTAAGACTATCATAAATGGCTTCGCTACTATCCATCTTATCACTTCTGTTTTTTGATTTACTTTTATAATATTATATTTAAAATATTATAAAAACTTATTTAAATTATAGAAATCATTTAATTTGGGAAAATATTGATTAAGATTAATAGTAACCTTTTTATTTAACTTTAGAGTAATATAAAATCATGTTTGATAAACTGCCAATCACTTCTAAAACAGAAAGGATTTTATCAAAATCTCTTGATGAATCAATCACTGTTGAAGAAGCTAATCATTTAATGAATATTAAAGGGCCTGATTTATATCCCTTACTAGCAACTGCTGATTTTTTAAGACATGAAATCGTTGGAGACAACGTAACATTCATTAATAACTGTAATATTAACTTTACAAATATCTGTACAGTAAGATGCGGTTTTTGTGCATTTGGAAAGGATGCCGATGACCCTGACGCCTACATATTAAGTGACGAAGAAATTCTGGCTAAGGCTGAAGGTGCTGTAGCAAGCGGCGCTCGTGAATTCACACTGATGGGGGGCGTGCTTCCGGATGCTGATATTGATTATTACGAACATCTGCTAACCATTTTAAAGGACAGCTATCCTGATGTTGCAATTCACGGTTTTTCACCGACAATGGTCAGGGATGCCTGTTTGGTATCAGGAATTGACGTTGCTGAAGGTTTTGAAATACTCAAAAAAGCAGGTCTTGATACTCTGCCTGGAACTGCAGCAGAAATTCTAACAGACCGTTCCAGAGAAATTATATGTCCTGAAAAGGTAAGCGTAGCCGAATGGATAGATATTGTAAAAACCGCACAGGAAGTTGGAATTCCGGGCTCTGCAACTATAATGTACGGTCATGTAGAAACTTTAGAAGAAAGAGTAGAGCACATTGACATTATCAGACAGATTCAGGAAGACACTCACGGATTCACTGAATTTATTCCAATGACATTTATGCATGAATATTCTCCAATCTTTTTGGAAGGCCAGTCCGATCTTGGAGCTACCGGAACTCAGGATTTAAAATTATATGCAGTTTCAAGACTGATGCTAAGGGATATAGTTCCGAATATTCAGGTGTCCTGGGTAAAAATGGGATTCAGATTTGCACAGGTGGCACTGACAGCCGGTACAAACGACCTTGGAGGAACTTTAGGTGGAGATGAACTGTCTGAAGCTTCAGGAGCACCGGACGGTGTTGATGCATCAATTGATACATTGGCAAGAATGGTTAAGGATTTGGGAAGAAATCCGATTGAAAGGAATTCCAAATACACTGAATTTTATCCGATTGAATAGTTTTAGGGAATATTATGAAGAAATTTATTGTTATTGATGGGTTGGACGGATCTGGAAAGGACACACAGGTTAATCTGATTGCCGAAGCATATCAGAAGAAAGGAAGGGATGTCACTGTCAGGTCCCATCCATGCAATGATAATAAATTTGGAAGAAAATCAAAACAGGCATTGCTTAAAACAGGAAAATTAAACCATATCAAAGCTACAATATATTTCGGGCTTGATGCGATTCGTTCAGTTCATATGTATTATTATAATGATGATGTGGATGTTGTGATATTTTCAAGATACATTCTGGCGGTGATGTATCTTCCCAATATCGTAAATACGATTGTCTATAAAATTGTAGCCTTTATACTTCCTACATCCGACTGCATGTTCTTTTTGGACATCACTCCCGAAGAATCCCTCAGAAGAATTGGCTCACGTGATGAGCAAACAGAAATGTTTGAAAATATAGAATCATTAAGGGAAAATCGTGAAAGGTCTCAAAAATTTACATATAACTGGAACGTTGTTCCGGCAGACGACGCTCCCGATGTTATTTCTAAAAAAATAATAGAAAAGTGCTTCAGCACTGACAATTTATAATACTTTTTTTATTCCGTCGCTTGTAATTATCATTAATGAATTAAGGTTTTCAAGTACAATGGAAACAATCGGATGGGTTTGAATATCCTTGTGCATGAAAATAGCTTCCTGCTCTACAATGTCAATCCAGTTTACATGATAAACCACTACGCCGTTGACGATTAGTCCAAGATACTCCGGTACAAATCGGGTTTCTGATATTTCTTCAAAATACTGATTTTCTCGTAATATGTTTTTGAATGTTTCATTCATGCTAAACACCCCTTCTTTCATAAACAAATTTAGGAACCGCCTTATCAAAAGGATCAAAGGTTTCTCTGTTTTTAACTTCCATGCATTTCATACTGACTTTTGAGTGAAGTGATGACGGAAGTCTTAAAATTCTTTTCAAGTCAATAGATACCTTTGCATCAATGGTTGCAAGATTGACTCTTGCCATAGCTTCAACAAGATTCTTGTAACGTCTGGGACCGATATCTCTTTTGAAGTAACCCCAGTCATCATTTTCAAGGTGATGCCTTGAAGCTATAATGTCCTTCATCAGTTTAGGGTTGATTCCATCTAGTTTTTCATTGCCGACCAGATGCTGTATATTGAACTTGACCTTGTCGGTAAATATTTTTGAATATCCTATTGGAATTGAGAAATGCTCAAAGTTAAAACTTTGATTTGATATTTCAGAGTTGATGAATTGGGATTTTGGAACCTCTGCTCCTGCAACGTATTTCAGAACTTCAGATCTAAGTTCACTGTTTGCAAGCATCATTTCATCATCCAGTATTCTGATGTGATATCCTCTACCTGAGTAAATCAGATGGATATTTTTAAGGCCTAAATCGCCGTCCAATGTATCTATTAATGAGTTTACAATTTCTAAAGCTTCACCAAGACATGTTTCGCAAACTCCATCACATTGACATGACCTTATGGGAATATCCTTTGCGTCAACATCGAAAATGTATTCTGCCTTTAACCAGTCTTCCCTGCGGCGAGGATTGTTATAAAAAGCTACGGATATGTATGCTGCAAATGGTGCCTTATATCTTAGGAATTTCCTTAAAGACTCGGTTCCTCTAAAGACTTTATATCTGTCGTTCGGTCCTCTTCCGTTATGGTCAAAACCAAACTCCCTTTTTTTAATATCTTTTGAGATGAATTCAGGCAAGTCTTTAGGGTCCCATTCCTCTCTGTAATATTGTCTTCGCTCTTTTATTGTAGCTTTAGAAAACATGATTATAAGTTTATTTTTAAAAGTATTTATTTTATTTGTTAGTGTGATTTTGTGTTTTTGTGAACAAGATTTATTATTTATTATTGCAAAATATAATTTCATGGAAGAGTTTGTTGAAGTAATTGGTGTTGAACATTTGAAAACTGTTTTATCAGGACTCACTCCCGAACAGATTGTAAAACCTGCCTATGACAATTGGCAGGCAGGAATGAAAACCGGCCACACAGTTTTAAATTTGGAAACAGGCAGTGTTTATGGATTGGGCATTGAATTAAATCAGTTGCCTTTGGCTGCAGAGATTTACATAGAATTATTCACAATTGAATCTCATGAAGAACCTGTCAGAGAACAGGAATTCTTTTCTAAAAATGAATATGAGGAGTTTTTGGAGTTCAGCAGTGACGATCCCTGTGAGTATATTCCTGATATAATTACTGATTTTTGTGAAAAGAAAGGCATTGATGAGTATGAACGCACAATTGGGATTTTAGCATACAATTTTGAAAAAAATGAGCAGTCAAATTATAACATGTGGGAATCCAAGATATTAAATAAATATTATGATGCGATTATAGAAGATCATAATCCGTTTCAGTTTTCCCATTCTAGTCTTTAGGAGCTTCCTTGTCCAGCTGGAATTTTTTACGCCCGTAACATGATAAGGGATTGTTAATGCCTTTACATGATTTGTCCGGATGGCATAGATGAGGCAGGTGTATCTTTATTTTCTCACAGCTCATCGGAGTGTACCATTTTGTTTCGCCTTCATGGTTGATGTCAAGTCTGTCATGCATTCCGAAACCCAATTTTGAAATGATGTTGATTTTTTCCTGCGGCTGGTCCTCAAATAATGGCGGTGTACAGTTGTCTGCAGCATCAAATATCAGAGGCAGGATTTCATTTTCGGTTATTGAAAGGTCAGGATCCATGTCTGATACTTTAACGCTTTCATCAGAGGCAAATATCCTTGGATATAATCTTGCATATGAAGCAAATGATGTTAAAAGCAGTACAATTGCATCATTACGTCCACCTGATGAGACTCCATTAACTGTAGCTTCAATACAAGGCGGAAATGCATCAGGATTTAATTTTCCTGCCTGAACTGTACCGTAGATTCCTCCGCTTCCTGCATAATACTGATTGTATTTGCTGATTTCTTCGGGAATAAAGTCTTTAAGCTCCTCTCCGATTTTTATGATTGCAGGATGAATCTCTATTCTTTGAGACATTTCCTTAATTCTGGCAATGTATTCCTCTGTTTTTTGCATAATCAGTCTGGACAATATCTGTTCCTTGACGCTGTCTCCGATTAATATTCCGTACATTCTCTCAGGGCTTCTGTCAGTGAACTTGTCGCTGAAACGTTCCAGAAAGTCGTCCTGCTGGAGAATAATCTCTCCATTATCAATTAATAAATCTGTCAGTTTGAGTTTTTTTGTAGAAATAACTTCTCTTAGGGATTTCCAGTTGATTGCTCCGTCTACCTTGACTTCATCCAAAACTTCATCAATGATTTCTGCCCGGGACATTGGAGGTATCTTTGCAAGTCTTTCAAGAATCAGTGTTCCCTGAGATTCAACAAAAAGCCTGGTTTCACGTGAACCCAAATTAAACTGAATGGCTATGGCCTGGCATAAAATGTGAAAAATCACCACGTCCTGCATAAACAAATCTGAATTGGTCAGGTATTCAAATTCGGCCTGTGTGAAATTTTTATTGTTCTTTTTTTCAATTGCCCATTGAACACGTTTCATGGCATAATCGGCATATGATTTGGGAATCAGGGAATCATCTGATATTTTCTGATTGTTTGTATGAATGATAATGTCAACTAATGATTCGTCCTCTTCAAAAATCTGATTTAAATCGCCGTACTGACTTATGATTTGTCTTCCTTCATTTGACAACGGGTTGATATATGAAATTTCAGCCATGTTTTTAACTTTTTATTTCATTTATTAAATAGATAACTCATTTTAAAAATCAATATTGATTTTTGTTTGAAAAATTTAGGTTTTACCCGTCTGTTCATGACCTGTTATTATTTTCAGGTCTTTATCGGATAAGCATTAATCGATGGGTATGAGTAAAATAATTATATGAAGTAAGCTCTTTTGATTTTTCTGCCAAATCTTTTAAGGCCATAATATTTTTTCAGTTATTTTCAAATAATTTAATTATAACACTGTTAAAAAATAATACTTTATTATATATAAATTACATAATTATATCATGTTTAAAATAAATAAGGGGATTAGATAAATGTCAAAGATTTTTATTTCATGTGCACTTCCTTATGCAAATGGACCATGTCACTTGGGCCACATCCGTTCAACCTATTTGCCTGCGGATATTTACGCAAGGTACAATAGAATGATAGGAAACGATGTTTTGATGGTTTGCGCTACTGATGAACATGGAACTCCAATTGCAGTAAAGGCAGATAAAGAAAACAAAAAACCGATTGAAATTTCTAAAAGATATCATGATATGATTGTTCGTGACGTGGAGTCAATGAACATATCACTGGACAATTTTACAAGAACCACAGACAAGAAGCATTATGAAATTGCTCAAAACTTCTTTAAGGATTTATATGATAAGGATTTAATCTACAGGGAAGATATTCAGCAGCTTTACTGTCCGAACTGTAACAAATTCCTTCCTGACAGATATGTTGAAGGATTATGTCCGGTCTGCGGGTCTGAAGCAAGAGGAGACCACTGTGAAAAATGTGGAAAAGCATTAAACCCGACAGAACTTGATGAACCGCACTGCATTACCTGCGGAACAACTCCTGTCATCAAGGACACATTCCAATATGCATTCAAGCTTTCTGATTTTGAAGATGACCTTAAGGAATACATCAAAAACAACGAAAACCTTCCTGCAAACGTCAAAAACTATGCAACCAACTGGCTGGAAGACGGTCTGACCGACTGGATTTTAACCCGTGATATGGACTGGGGTATTCCTGTACCTCTTGATGACGCCAAAGGCAAGGTATTGTATGTTTGGATTGAAGCATTTCTCGGATATATCTCATCAGCATCACAATGGTCTGAAAAGTCAGGTGAAAAATGGGAGGATTACTGGAACGATTATGTTGTTCACTTCATCGGAAAGGACATCATCTACCACCACTCAATATTCTGGCCGGGACTTCTTGATGCATACGGATGTAAATTGCCTGACATGATTTATGCCGGTGAATTTTTATCTCTTGAAGGAGAAAAAATGTCAACCAGTAAAAACTGGGTTATCTGGATAGCTGATTTCGTAAAAGACTATGAACCTGATTTACTCAGGTATTACCTTACAATAAATGCTCCTTTAAATAAGGATTCAGACTTTTCATGGGATGATTTCCAGAGAAGAAACAACGATGAACTGGCTGATGTAATCGGAAACTTCCTGCACAGAACATTTGTATTCACCAAAAAGCAATTTGACAGTAAAATCCCTGAATACACTAATCCGACAGATGAAGATGAGGAATTCAGACTTGCAATTGAGGCACTGCCTGACAATGCAGGAGAATATATTGCAAACTATGAGTTCAGAGAAGCACTGCTTGAAATATTTAAGGTAGCTAAAAAAGGAAATAAATATTTCAATGATGCAGAACCATGGAAAGCAGTTAAAGAAGACAAAACCAAAGCTGCAAACTGTCTGTACTTATCCAATCAGCTGGCAAAGACCTTGGCCTACATGTTAAAACCTTTCCTTCCGACAAAAGCTGATAAAATCGCTGAGATTATGAATCTTGGAAGTTTAGACAACTGGGAGGATGCAAAAGCGGAATTGCCGACAGGCCATGAAATCAACAAGGCAAAACCGTTATTCAAGAAAATTGAAGATAAAGAAATTGAAGCTCAAAAAGCAAAATTAAAAGAAAACTTAAATGAAAATGAGGATGATAATATGAGTGATTTAGTAACAATAGATCAGTTTGATGAATTTGTAATCAAAATAGGTGAAGTAAAAGAAGCAGAAAAGATTGAAAAATCAGATAAACTTTTGAAACTTCAGGTTGACCTCGGTGAAGAAAAACCTAGACAAATCGTTGCAGGACTTGCAAAATTCTACGATGCAGACGATTTGGTTGGAAGAAAAGTATGTGTAGTTTCCAACCTCAAACCTGCAAAACTCTTCGGAACATTATCTGAAGGAATGATTTTAGCAACCGGAGCATCAGGAGCATTGCTCAGTCCTGATGAAAATGCTGAAGTCGGCGAAAGAATTCAATAGAATCTGATTTAAATGGAAGAGTCTGTCCTGGTAAATAAAGCCGAGAACTATCTAAAAGAAATATCAAATGATTCAATTAGTCTGGAAAAGATTGATGATTTTGATAATTTCAAAAATCTTTACTTTAAACTAGTTGACAGACTAGACTATTTGCAGAGCCTTAAAGACGATATGGATGCTCAAGGATACACAACACCCTTTACATCCCTCAGCAGATATGGAAACAAATCAGTATCTGAAGTGTCCCTTGAAGAGGTTGGTGAAAATTCAAGACATAATCAGATATTCAGAATGAAAGCCAACTCCAAGAAAAACATACTGGATAGGGTAAAGTCAGCTATTGATTCACATAAAATTGCAATAGGCAATCTTGAGCAATTCGGATACGTTAAATGTAATTCCTGTTATAAAAAGTATTCCATGGAGGAATATATGCAAAAAGAGGCAAAATGCAGCTGCGGGTCTCAGGGATTTACATTTAAAATTAACAGGGAAGCCACATTCAGGCTAGAAATAATTCCCTATCTTCCTCTATCCGGAAATTACATGGTGCTTATGAGTCAATTTTCCAATTATGGAAGGGAATCATTCAAGCAGGTTCTCAATATTTTAAAGCAGGAACGTAAAGGTGTTGTAAAAACAATATCTCTTGTTATCAGATTCAGGGATAAGAACAATCGTCTGATTAGAAAGAATGTTTCTCTTGGATCTGAATATGTAAATAACTATGAAGAGGAAGTCAGACGCATCTACGGACGAAATGTCAGAATTGAAACTTTAAGGTTCCACAGAACCAAACCCGCCATCATCGACGACAAACATGCAAGAACAGCCCTTGCAATAGCATATGTCAAATATGGTGAAGAAATTATTGAAAACGTTAAGGATGACATACTTAAAAGAAGGCTGACTGATTTTAAAAGACTCAACAAATATTATGAAATCCTTTCCGAATATGAAAATCAGACTCCCGATTATATTGACAAGTTCGATTTGAATGCAATTGAGCAATGGAGAGAATCCCAAATCCAAAAGGAACTAATCAAACTGAATTATGCAGACCGTTTCGGCAATCTGAAAAGGTCATTCAACAGGGATTTGAAAATCAGGGAATCAATTTATGTAAATACCTTTAAAAATATCGCTTCAGCACTGATATTATGGGACATGTTCAGATATTACATGACCACATCCAACAATTCCCGTAAAATCATCGCAGGACCATTTCCATATATCCGGGTTGAACTTGACCGTGAACAGAGAAAGGTATTCCAGAATTCCTATCCTAAAGTTATAGAAATCCTGAGAAATTTTGCAGACATCAAAATTATCTCAGTTCCCGAAAAGGACCTGCTTTTATATGAAAAATTCAAGTTTGAAAAACAGTCCAGAAACTCAAACATAAAATTCAATCAGGTTGCACTGGGAGCAGCCCTCATAAGTGAAAACTCAGAAATTAGCATAGAAGAAATAAGCAACGCTTTCAACATTAACGAATCCAGAATCAAAAAAGAAATAAAGCACATTGACCAAATCAGAAATCCGAAAAGCGACAAGTCCAAAAAATTCCTGGACTTAATTAAGAAATAGTGATAATATGAGTGATGAAACAACAACTATCCATATTACAAAGGCTTTATCATCATCCATGATTGTGGATTTAATTGAGGAATATCCTAACCTCTCAGAGATTACATGCTCTCCAAGCGTTTATGATAGAACCTCAAAGACATATGTCGATGCACTTTCACAGCTGGATATTGAAGTTATTAAAAAATATAACTGGGGAGCAAAATCACAAAGCAACGGTGCGGAATTTGAGGTTTTAAAATTGTCCGATGAAGGATTAAAACCAAAAGAAATTGCAGATAAATTAAACATTACTTTAAATAGAGTCTATTACCTTTTAAGAAAAAGCAAAGCCAGTTTTGATAACAGAAAACGAAAATACAACCACGCCGAAATTAAAAATCTCAAAGACGAGGGAATGTCTGCCAGAGATATTTCAGAAAAATTGGATATTCCTTTAAGAAGTGTCTATTATATTCTAAATAAAAAATAATTACTTATTTTAATAAGGAATGTTAAATAATTAATCATGATGATTTTACCACAACTTCCATTGTATGCGATAGCTATAATCTGTGGTTTGATTTCTTTTTTTGCAACCCGATTATTCATGCCGAAAATTATTAGAAAACTTGAAGAAGCAGACATTGTAGGAAAAGACATTCACAAATCCTGGAAACCTGTTGTAGCTGAAATGGGCGGATTCGGAATTATATTCGGATTTGTAATAGGAATGTTTTCAGGTATCTATATGCACGACATTATTGCATTCCAGCTTGTAACAGTTCTTGTTGTAATACTGCTTGTAGGAATGATCGGCATTATTGATGATTTGCTTGCACTTTCATCAAAATCAAAATTCTTTTTGCTTTTCATTGCAGGCCTTCCTTTGATGTGGGTTGCACCGCCAAACGTAGGTCTTTTTTATCTGATCGTCATTCCAATAGCATTGTCCATCGGATCCAACCTGACAAACATGCTTGCAGGTTTAAATGGAATCGAATCAGGACTGGGTGTTATTTCAATGACCTCACTGACAATAGCATGTATCATCTTAGGAAAATATGATGTAACAATCATTTCTATGAGTATGCTTGGGGCATTGCTTGCATTTCTATACTTTAACAGATATCCTGCTAAAATTTTCCCGGGAGACACCGGAACACTTATTATCGGTGCGGCTATTGTATGTATCGCATTTATCGGAAGGGTAAAACTGATTGCACTTATTGTGCTCATGCCAAATATTATTGACGCCGCTTTGAAATTCTACTCCGCAGGTGTCATGAACCGTTCCCAGCAAAAACCGACACAATTAAACGAAGATGGAAAACTGGTAAGACCTGATGCAGGTTTTAAATCATTAATCAGACTGATTTTAAGAAAACCTATTGCAGAAAAGGATGCTGTAAAAATCATTTGGGCAATAGGCATAGCATTTGGAATATTAGGTATTGCCGTGGCATTGATAATGCCTGGAATGCTTGAAAGTAAGACATTGATGAACTTCCTGCAAATCAAGGAAATGTTCTATCATGTATAGGTGATTAAATGAGACCATATGTAATATTGAATGCTGCAATGACACTGGACGGTAAAATTGCAACCCAAACCGGAAGCTCCAACATTTCCGGTGAAGAAGACCTTAAAAGGGTTCATGAAATAAGAAAGCAGTGTGACGGGATAATGGTTGGAATCGGAACTGTTTTGGCAGATGACCCTCGACTGACAGTTCATAAAATTGACGCAAATCCTGAAGATAATCCTGTAAGAGTTGTTGTTGACAGTAAATGCAGAACCCCAATTGATGCAAGAATAACTAATGATGATGCAAAAACAATAATTGCATGCGCCAATGAATTTAAGGATGATTTCATCAAATCAGAAAAATATGAAGTCTTTAAAAAACGTGGAGTGAAGTTTTTTTGGAGCGGTGACGAAAGAGTGGATTTGACATCACTTATGAGCTATCTTCATGAGGAAGGAATTGAAAAGCTAATGCTTGAAGGAGGATCAACTTTAAACTTCTCAATGATTAAAGCAGGTCTTATTGATGAGATAAGCATTTGTGTAGCTCCTATGGTTGTAGGGGGATCAAATGCAAAGACTTTCTTTGATGGTGAAGGCTTTGATTTGATGGATGAAGCCGTCAGATTGGAGTTAATAGATTCTTATACTCTGGGTAAAGACTTAATTTTAAAATATAATGTTTTAAAGTAATTATTTTTAGTTTTAGACAAAAAGTTGTCTGATTATGTAAAATTGTAGTCATTTATCTAGAAAAATATATAAATAAAGCCGGATATAGTGGTAATTAACTAAAAACCATTGTTCGGTGAAAAAATGTATGCTGATATGCTTAATGATAAAACAGATTTTGATAATTTAAAGGATATCTATAAAAAAATTCATGAAATTTTTTCTAATGTCAAATCACAGGATGATATTTCAATTGAAGAGTTGGTTGATTTATATTCTCATGATGATGCTTTTTTAAATGATTTATCATACATTATGGATTCACTTTCAGAAATTGCTTATATGCTGGCTCCAATTGAAAGTTTAGAAAATGAATTTTATAATTTTTTAACTATAAAACGAATGATAGATTATCTATTAAATGATATCAAATTATTCCTAATTCATTTGAGGTTTATAGAGAAATTGTTATTTAATTTTTTTAATTTGATTCATCAAAAATTACTAAAAAATGATGAGTATGAAAATGAATATGTATCTTTTTTAACTTTTTTGAATAATCAAAAAGATTTTTTTTATACAAAAGTGTATATCTATTCTGGAGAATTTGAAGATACGATTATTGAAATTAATAATATATTATGGGGATAATATGAACTCGTTTTTAGATTCAAATGTAATAATCGGATATATTTTTTTGTTTAGATAGTTGCTTTGATATATCCAATGAATTCATTTTTAAAAATATTTTCAAATGGTGATGAGTTATAGTTGCTTTTGAGATTTTATAAAATTCCTTTGCTTTTTAAAAGTTCACGAGGATTGTCTACAAGTGCTTTCATTGCTTCATCATGACTTAATCCTGCACCCAAAGCTATTTCATATGACTTTTCAAATGTGATTAAGTTATCAGGTGAATGGGTATCTGTATCAACGAGCAGTTTGTTTCCAACTTCACGGGCAATATTTGCTACATGCCCGTTTCCAAGACAATGTCCTTTACGTGCTGAAATTTCAAGATAAATGTCATTTTCAAGTGCAATTTCTGCTTCCTCTTTAGTAATTAAACCGGGATGGCCTAAAATATCAACATGTTTTGATTCAACAGCTGCTCTGTTTGTTCCGGGAGTTACAGGCTCATTTAATGTTTCACCATGCACGACAACGATTTTGGCTCCTAACTGTTTTGCCCTTTTTGCTATTCCGTCAATGGACTCGCATGGTGCATGGGTAACTTCTGCACCTAAAACGACGGTAATGTCCCAGTTTGCATTAATATCATCAATCGCATCCTGAATTGCCGGAATTGTTTCTACGTTTGACCAGTCGACATGGTCGGTTATTGCTATAACTTCATGATTTAATTTCAATGCTCTTCTTGCAAGTTCTGATGGCAATAATTCACCGTCACTAAATAAACTGTGCATATGTAAATCGATTCTTTTATTCAAAATAATAACTCCTTCTTATAAATATAATATTATATATAGTACATTTAATATAAATCTATATAACCTAAATTATTGAGGTAATAGATATGAAAGCAAAAGCTGTAAAAATAGCAGATGGTGTTTACTGGGTTGGTGTAATTCACTGGAACAGTAGAACTTTCCACGGTTATGGAATTCCAGGAACCACCTACAACGCATATTTAGTATTTGGTGAAGAAAAAACTGTATTGATTGACAATACATACACAGGCTTGCAAAATCAATTAGATGCGAGAATTGAAGATGCATTTGCACAAGAAGGAAAAGACGTTAAAATCGACGTATTTGTACAAAACCACTCTGAAATGGATCATTCAACCTATTTAAGAGACACTATTGACAAATATAATCCGGATGCAGAAATATATGCATCTCAAAACTGTATTAACTTTTTGGAAGCACAATACCATAACTTCTCTGATTTGGAAATCACTGCTGTAGCTACAGGTGATGAAATTGACATCGGTGGCAGAACATTGAAATTCATCTCAGCACCAATGCTTCACTGGCCTGACAGCATGTTCACATTTTTGGCTGAAGAAGGAATTCTCTTCTCAAACGACGCATTCGGACAGCACGTGTGCCACTCCAAAAGATTTGACGAAGACTACTCTGTTGACTACCTTCTTAAGGAAGCACAAAAATACTATGCAAATCTTGTAACTCTCGGTTCTCCAATGCTTAGAATGAAATTGCAGGAATTAACCGATACTGGTTTAATCAATGAAATCAAAATGATTGCACCATGTCACGGTCAAATCTGGAAAAACCCTGCTCCAATTGTAGAAAAATACACTGAATGGGGATCTGGTGTATGTAAAGACAAAATCACAGTTATTTATGATACTATGCACCACTCAACCGAAAAGCTCGCATACCAAATCGCTGAAGGTATAATGAGTGAAGGAGTTGAAGTTGAAATGTATTTCATGCAGGAAGACGGTCCTGACGATGTAATTACAGACATTTTAGACTCCAAAGCTATTGCACTTGGTGCTCCTACAATGATGAACAAGCCTTTCCCAAGAATTGGAAACATGATGTACTGGCTTGACTGCGTTAACTTCAAAGGAACAGGCAGTGAGAAAAACGCTTTAATCTTTTCATCCAAAGGATGGGGTGGAGGAGCTGTAGCTAAACTCCAAAGAGATTTAGAGGAAGCAGGTTTCACTGTAACCGATACTTTGGATGTATTGTTTGTACCTGATGAAGATGTTTTAGCAGAAGCTTTTGAAAAAGGTGCAGAATTGGCTCGTTCCATTAAAGAATAATTAATTTTATTCTTTATTTTTTTTTGATATTATGTCCAGTTTAGTTATTTATTTTTCAAGAAACGGTGAAAACTACTTCGGCGGTGAACTTAAAAACATCGAAAAGGGAAACACCGAAGTAATCGCTGAATATATTCATGAACTTGATGGTGCTGATTTGTTTAAAGTCGAACCTGCTGAAGAATATCCTGCCGATTACATGAAATGCATTGATGTTGCCAAAAAGGAACAGCAGTCAGATGCAAGGCCTGAAATCAAAGAAACTTTGGAAAGTATTGACGGCTACGATACTATTTACATAGGTTTTCCAAACTGGTGGGGAACCCTTCCGATGCCGATGTTTACACAGCTGGAAAAGCTTGATTTTGCCGGAAAAATTGTTAAACCTTTTGTTACTCATGAAGGATCAGGTTTTGGTTCATCACTAAAAGATTTAAAGAAATTATGTGAGGGTGCTGAAATCAAAAGGGGCTTGTCAATTCAGGGTGCAGATGTCTATGATGCAAAAGGCATTGTAAATGCATGGATTGAGGAGTAATTTTATTTTCTTTTTTGACTTTTTTTATTATTTTTTTTGCATGTTCAGAATTTGTATATTATTTTTTACGGATATTAATTAAATTTTATTCCATATTTATTATATAAATTTGTATTTTTTCATTAAAATAAGATTTTTTTTCCATGAATATATTACTATTTATCATTTTTTTATAATTATTTTTTAAAAAAGAAGTGATTTTTTTAATAACTGTGTTTTGTGTATATTTTTTAAATGTTGGAATATTATTATAAAAAATATTTAATATTTCTCTTAAAAAATTAAGAATTTTTTTTAAATATGTTTAAATAGTATTAAAAAAAGATATAATATTGCAATATTAATTTCAATATTTTTATATTGCACAAACATTGAAAAGGTATAGTTTAATTAATGATTAGACTATGCTTAATGATTAATTAAATTTTTTTAATTTATTAATCATTAAAAATAATATATTTTAAAATTTATTGAGTTAGATCAAATCTAAATAATAAGATAATCAAATGTTAATGTTTAATTTAACTGTATGGTTGGTATTATTCGGCTTAGTACTTTTATGATGAGAATAATTGGTTAATCGGTTATAACTTGTCTTTCTTGTACGATAATAGTTGATTTTATTAGATTAGAAGGTTTAATTAACTTTAAATAAATTGAATTTATATTATTTGAGTAGTTTATGTGTTGATTTGACTCTCTTTTGAGGAAAACAATGAAATTTAAACTAGAAAGTATTTTATTAATAGTTTTTCTATTATTAATGGTAATGAATGCAGTTTCAGCTGGAGATAACTCTGTGGTTGGAACGGAAGATGGAAAATTGATGTTGGATAGCGATAGCGCTGTTTTAGCAGAAAATGCTAATGACATCAATGTAAAATTAAGTGCAACTAATTCTCAAAACACTCTTCAATCAGGTGATGTTGGAAACTATACGGAACTGCAGAGTTTGATTGATTCAAATTATGGCGGTATTCTTAGTCTTGATAAAAATTATGCGTATTCTGACTTGGATGCTATAAAAAACATAACAGTTCTTCAGTCTATTACTATTGTTGGTAATGGTCACACAATAAGCGGTGAAAATCAGGCAATGGTATTCCATATTTTAAACACCACCAAACATGTTACTTTGCAAAATATTACTTTTGTAAATTGTAATGAAAATTCAAGTGTTCTTATTGAAGGTAATTTCTGTACAGTTGACAATTGTACATTCAAAAACAATACTATGTCAACTGAGGGTCCGCTCTCAATTACAGGTATGGGTAATAAAGTAATTAATTCAAAATTTATCGATAATCAAGCATACTATGGTGGTGCTCTTTTATTAGGTGGTTATTACAATAATATTATAAACTGTACTTTTGAGAAAAATGACGGTAGAAATTATTTAGGTGGTGCTGTTTATGTGGAAGGTGGACGTAATTCAATTTACAATTCCACTTTTAAAAATAACAAAAATGGACAAAGGGGAGGATCTGTTTATGTAACAGGAACTCAAAATTTAGTTCAGAATTGTACTTTTGAAAGCAATCAAGCATCATCTTATGGTGGTGCTGTTTATTTAAAGGGTAATAATAACTTGGTTAATGATTCTACTTTTAATGATAATTATGCATCTCAAGGTAGTGCTGTTTATTTAAATGGTAATAATAACTTGGTTAATGATTCTACTTTTGAAAGTAATGAAGGAGATTATGGTACTGTTTTTTTAGGCGGTCATGATAACTTGATTAATGGTTCTACTTTTGAAAATAATCATGCTGAGTATTATGGTGGTGCTGTTTATTTAGTTGGTTATGATAACTTGGTTAATGATTCCACTTTTAAAAATAATGACGTTTACTATTATGGTGGTGCTGTTTATTTAGCTGGTTATGATAACTTGGTTAATGCTTCTACTTTTGAAAGTAATGACGGATATTTTGGTGGTGCTGTTTATTTAGCTGGTTATGATAACTTGGTTAATGATTCCACTTTTGAAAATAACCATGCTGATGTTGGTGCCGGTGCTATTTATATGGCAGGTCATGATAACACTCTTAATAATTCAGTAATTAATCATAACATTGCAGATTCATTTGCAGGTGCAATTTGTATTTCTGGTAGTAATATCACTATAGATGAATCTAAATTCAATGAAAATTCAATTAATAGTTCTGGAGGTAATGGTGCTGCTGTTTATGTTGATGGTAACAATGTAGAAATATTAAACTCAGAATTCAATAAACATAACGCTGATCAAGGTGGTGCGATTTATTGGATTGGGGCTAATGGAACAATTAGCGGTTCAAAATTTAATGAAAACACTGCCCGAACTGGTGGAGCAATAGTATGGGAGGGAATAAATGGAACAATTGAAGGTTCTGAATTCAAGGATAATAATGCAAGAGTTAGTGCTGGTGCAATAGAGGTGCGTAATAATTTATTAATTAATAATTCAGAATTTAATAAAAATTATGCTGATGGATTTGCAGGTGCAATATATCTACAAAGGGATAATGCAGTTGTAAACAATTCGGAATTTAATAAAAATTATGCTGATAGAGCAGGTGCTATCGAAATTCTTGGAACAAACAATACTATTGATTGTTCTAACTTTACTGAAAATAAGGCTATAGGAGACTCTTCAAGTTCAAACTTATACTCTGGTAGAGGTGGTGCAATCTTCATAGCGGAAAATTCAGAACATGCTAATCAGGATCTTAACAACACTATTCGTGGCTCAATATTCAAGCACAATGAAGCTAATTTGATTGCTGGTGCTGTTTATGTAGAATCAAAAGGAAATATTATAAATCGAAGTGAATTTTATTATAACACTGCTAGCAATAATGGTGGTGCTGTTCAATTGAATGGAGAAAACAATACCATAGATAACTCACGCTTTGAACATAATAATGCATCTTATGGTGGTGCTCTTTATATCTATCATGGCAATTCACTAGTAAACAATACCAATATGTCTTATAACAATGCTAGTATGGGTGGTGCTATTTATATTTTCATAGGTGATAATGTAACCGTGGATAATTCTCGTTTCACCCAAAACGGTGCGTTTACCAATGAAGAAAACCTCAAATTGCCTATTGATGTTAGACCTAAGATTAATGCTGGAGCTATCTTCTGGCAAGGTAAAAATGGTGTTATTGACCACTCTGTGTTTGATAGCAATATTGTAAAAACTAAAGGTCAACAGTATGCTCAAGGAGGAGCTGTTTACTGGGTTGGAAATAACGCAACTATAAATAATACTAAATTTATTTCAAATAGTGTATTCAACGAGGGTAACTTCTCTGAAGGAGGAGCATTAAGTATTTCTGATGATTATGCAATTGTAGAAAATTGTATTTTTGAAAGAAATGTTGTTTATGCTAATGGTGGTGCTATTCACTGGATGGGTGACCATGGAGTAATTTATAATTCAACATTCACTGAAAACAATGCATCAAGTGAAGGTGGTGCGATTAACGGTGTTGGAAAAAATCTGTTAATCAACGGTTCAACTTTCATTAGGAATAAGGTACTAGCGTATGTTGGTGGTGCTCTTGCTTTAGATGCATACGGTACTGTTGACAATTCAACATTTATAGAAAACTCCGCATACAAAGGTGGAGCTATCCACTGGATTGATGAAGGAGCATGTTTAGTAAATAATTCATATTTCTACAAAAACCATGCAATGTATGCAGGTGGAGCAATAGCCTGTGATTACTATTATTATCATGCAGATAAATATATTCAGAACACAAGATTTATTAACAACACCTGTCAAAATTACGGTGGTGCTATAGCATCCCTTGATACAGAAATGGATAACTGTACTTTCATAAACAACTCTGCAAACATGGGTGGTGCTATCCATTCATATGATTCAAAAATCAACGCTTCACACTTCTCTTCCAACAGCGCAAAATACGGTAATGATATTTATCATAGTGGTACATTGGATTTAATAGATTTGCATATTCCTGATGAGAATATTGCTTATGTTCCTAGTGATTTAGCAGAAATTATCCGATACAATATCGGTAATTCAACACGTCTGATGAACAATTCATATATTGGAATGTGTTTTGAAAGAAATTCTCTACTGCCAAAATATGGGGCATACGACGAATCATTACAGGGATTAATAAACGTAAAATCTAAAGAAAGTATTGTTGAATACCTGAAACTTTTGGTTTATGTGGCATTTAATTCAATGGAAGAGGTTTACCCTCATGCACAAGATGATTTTACATTATATCCTGAAGGATATGAAGACTATCCTCACTTAATAAAAGATGATAGATCAAATTGGGTTCCAATCAGCCGTACAGATTATTACAGCAGAGCGGTTCACGTATTCTCTGATCATGACTTCAGAAAAAGTAAACATCCATTTGTGCAAGAAATATTGAGGCGTTATGACAATGGGGAGAGAATCAGTCAGGATCAAACAAAAATGGTTAAGGGTACAATGATTAAGTATCATTTTTCAACTTTAATGTCTCCTGCTTCACAGAGTCTATTCCTGTTCCTTATTACTCCAATACCAAAAATAGACAAGACTTATTTAAACACCACAGACTTTATCACAGTAAATGATACTGTAGCATTTAATATTACAGTCAATAACACTGGAGATAAACCTCTTGTAAATATTACAATAAAAGAAATTTATAATTCAACTGAATTGGAATACATCCGTCATTCTGATAATAAAACTTGGATTAAAAATAACGATACATTCACTTTCTATCATGACCCTGATGTAGGTGACATTGTTATATATAATATTTATTTAGAGAATACCTGTGGTAAAAATCTTGAAAATACAGTATTCGGCAATGTTTATGATCCGTCTCAATTGGAGTTTGTTAAATGTGCAAATGCCGATTTGATTAAAAATCCAGATGGTACATTTTTATTCATCGATGAGATTAAGGCTCACAGAAGTAAAACACTTAGTCTTTACTTTAAAATATTAAATAAAGATGTTAATTTGGCTGCTATGATTCCTAAGATTATTAAATATAGTTTTAGTGAAGATAACAATTTATTATCTCAAGAAGGTAATATTAAAATAAACAGAATATATAATGATACATTCAACGACACTAACGGTAATGATTTTGTTGTATATGATATCTGTTTGAATAATACCTGTGACAGTCCTCTTGAAAATATAACATTTAGCAGTATTTATAATCCTGCTGAATTGAAGTTTGTTAACTGTACAAATGTTAATCTAACTGAAAATGCAGATGGAACATTTTTCTATTCAGGAGTGATAAATGCTCATGAAAATGTAACTTCACGTCTTTACTTTAAAGTATTAACTAATGTCGATAAAACTAATAAAACACTTAATGTTGTTAAATATTATCGTATTGACTCTAATTCCATATCTCAAGATGGTAGAATGTCCATTGAAAGAGAATATGTCGGACGTTACTCACCAATAAATGTTGGTGAAAGTTATACTTTCACAATTTGGTTTAAAACATTAACAAACGGTACCTTAGTAAACAAGGTTTCATTAAATGCTCATGCTTTAATGGAAACATTGAATGCAACAAACAAAACTACAGCTTACAAGCCTAACATGACTGTTGAAAAGATTACTTTGAACAAGACTGTTTATCTTGGTAATCAGACTAGTTTCAATATTGTTGTTCGCAATACTGGTGACTGTGATTTAGGCAATGTCACTGTCGTTGAGAAATCATACACTGGATTAGTATTTGATAGTTATGTTAACGGTACAGGTAACTGGAAACGTGTTGGGGATAAATTTGTCCTTGATGGTGTTTTAGCTAAAAACGCTAGTGCTTCTTTCAGAGTTATTTTCAATACAACTGTTAGTGGTAATTTTACCAATGTTGTTGTTGCAAATTCCAATGTAACTGAGAATAAAACTACAGAGAATAAAACTGAAGTTGTACCAATAAGAGTTAATGTCACTAAAGTATGGAATGATAACAATAATCAACATGGTATGAGACCTGAAAATGTAACCATTATTTTATTCGCTGACGGTAAGAAAATTGATGAAATTGTTTTATCTGATAAAAATAATTGGAATCATATTTTCGTCGAATTGCCAATGGTTAAAGATGGTAAAGTGATTAATTATACAGTTAGTGAAATCCCTATTGAAAATTATACAATGAATATCATTAATAAAACTGTAGATGATTTTACTGTTATAATTGCTAACAATACCTATAAATTTGATGTTGAAGTGACTTCTGTTAATGTTACTAAGGTTTGGGTTGATGATGGTAATCGTGATGGTGTAATGCCTGTTAGTGTTGTTGTTAGATTGTTTGATGTTGATGATCCTAATGTTATTATTGGGGAAGTTGTGTTGAATGCGACTAATAATTGGAGAGGTAATTTCAGTGGTTTACCTGTTTATAAAAATGGTGGTGCTTTAATTAAGTACAATGTTACTGAGTTGTCTGTTGCTAATTATAATGTCACATATGCTAATAACACTCCTTATAATTTCTCCTTATAATTTCACTGTTACTAATAGTCATATTCCTGAAGTGACTTCTGTTAATGTTACTAAGGTTTGGGTTGATGATGGTAATCGTGATGGTGTAAGGCCTGTTAGTGTTGTTGTTGAGTTGTATGCTGATGGTAAGTTGAATGCTACTTATACTTTAACAGCTGCAGATGGATGGAAACATACATTTGATAACTTATATGTTTATAATAATACTAAAAAGGTTGAATATACTATTAAAGAAATTTTGAATAATGGTAATTATTCAGTTGTTGTTTCTAATAGTACTCCTTATAATTTCACTGTTAAAAATAGTCATACTCCTTTGAGGACTTCTGTTAATGTTACTAAGGTTTGGGATGATGATAATAATCGTGATGGTGTAAGGCCTGTTAGTGTTGTTGTTAATTTGCTTGCTGATGGTGTTATTTACCAGACTGTTGAATTGAATGAGTCTAATAAGTGGGCTTATTATTTCACTGATCTTTATGTTTATAAAGATGGTAAGAAGATTAAGTATAACTTCAGTGAGGAAGTAGTTGACAAATATACTGTTTCATATGTTAATAACACTGTTGATAACTTTACTATTACTAATACTCATGCTAATACTCATGTTCCTGCTGTGACTGATTTGAATGTTACTAAGGTTTGGGATGATGGTAATGATCAAGATGGTTTAAGGCCTGTTGGTGTTACTGTTGTTTTATCTGATGATGTTGGTGTAGTTGCTGTGTATGTATTGAATGCTTCTAATGGTTGGAAACATACTTTCACTGATTTGCCTGTTTATAGTAATGGTGATTTAATCAATTATACTATTGAGGAAGTTGCTGTTGTTGGTGGTTATGTGTCTGTTGTTTCTAATAGTACTGCTTACAACTGGACTGTATCTAATACTCATGTTCCTGCTGTGACTGATTTGAATGTTACTAAGGTTTGGGATGATGGTAATGATCAAGATGGTTTAAGGCCTGTTGGTGTTACTGTTG
>NZ_CACWVY010000026.1 GCF_902764455.1 uncultured Methanobrevibacter sp. | reverse complement strand
CTTCGATAAGAACTTCGACTGTATCTTTAGCCATCAGTCAGCCTCCTTTTGAATTATTCTAATTTGATCAGCTTTAACAGTAACCGGAATAGGTACTGCTGCCTCTATTAACTCAAGGACGACTTCTTCACGTGATTCATCAATACGAACCACTTTCGCCCTTTCACCTTTAAACGGTCCAGAGATAAGCTCGACAATACTTCCTTTTTGAATAGAGGAAATAATTGGCTCTGGTTTCAAGAATCTTTTTGCTTCATCGAAAGTAATACCTACACTACCTTCAACAACACCTCTTAAATGTTGTACTTTTAAGTCAGGGTTTCTAAGATCTATTTTTGTTGAAGATTCAACTAAAATATACCCTTTTAAAGATTCCGGAACAAGAATTGAGGAAATACCTACACAATCTATGGTTCTAGCTTTACGAGCTAAAAGTCTAGCTACATTCCTTTCTTGACCTGCAGAGGTCTTAAGAGCATATATGGAACTATTAGATTCTTCCATGAAAAATTCACCTATTTTAATATTTGACTAAGTTAATGAAGTTCCACAAAAATGTGGTTCTCAGGTAATTCACAATAATGTGAAAATTTACTAAGCTATCCCCCTTCTTCAACAGGGTTTAAAAAATTATCCATTTGATTAATAAACAATTTTAAATTATTAGTTTATTTAATCCAAAAAGATTAATTCATACACTAAGTTAAAAGTTATTATAAAAGCCTTAATTATTCAAGATAATAAAAATTCTTGAAAATTAGAATTCTATAATATGAATATCTATTCATTTTATAGTATATAAAAGTTTTTAAAAAAATAGATATTTTAAGTAAAATAGAAAATTACAAAAATTTTATTATAAAAAAAGGGATCAAAAAATGAAAAAATTGGTTTTATAAACCAATTAATGAACCTAATAAAACAATTACATAACCCATTACACCAATAATAAGTATCCCAATAGAAACTACTTTAGCGAGTTCACGGTATTCTTTTGCATCAGGCTTTCTTGATACTTTTAAAACTCTTTTACTGTCTTTTATAAATTTATCAAAACTTTCTTGTACATTCATTTAAATAACCCAAAATAAAAAAACTATGAAATAATCATAATTTAATCAATTATAATAAAATAATAGTAATAAAATAATTTATAATTTAAACATTAATAAATGTTTGCATTTAATGAAAAAAATTAAGAAATGGAATTAGAAAATTCCATCAATGAAATCATCTAATTGATCATTTGCTGGTTCAGATTCTTGAACATCATCTGAATAATCGATATTTGGTTCATCATCAGAATCATAACCAGTTTTAATACCTGAAACAACAACAGTAGTCCTAACCATATTTTGGAGACTTTCATCAATTTGAGTACCCCAAATAATATTTGCTTCAGGATCTAATTTGTCTGCAACAACCTGGACAATTTTTTCAGCTTCATGTAATGTTAAATCTGAACTACCAGATATGTTAACTAAAGCGCCAGTTGCGTTTGAAATGTCGATATCTAATAATGGACTGCTTAAAGCTTCATGTACAGATTCTAAAGCTCTATCTCCAGAATCAGATTCGCCCATACCAATCATAGCCATTCCGGAACCACTCATGATGCTTCTGATATCAGCAAAGTCTAAACTTACAAGACCTTTCTTAGTGATTAATTCAGTTATTCCTTTAACTGCTCTTCCTAAGATTTCATCAGAAACCATAAATGCTTTATTTAATGGCAAGTTAGGGGCAACTTCTAATAATTTATCATTTGGAATTACAATAACAGTATCTGCAGCTTCTTGAAGTTTTTCTAAACCTTGTTCTGCATTTTCTCTTCTTTTAATTCCTTCAGCTGAAAATGGCATTGTAGCAACAGCAACAGTTAATGCTCCTAATTTTTTAGCAATTTTAGCAATAATCGGAGCGGAACCTGTACCGGTACCTCCACCAAGACCACAGGTGACAAATACCATGTCTGCGCCTTCTAATTCATCTCTAATTTCATCTTCACTTTCTTCAGCGCATTCTTCACCAACGGAAGGTTCTCCACCTGCTCCTAAACCTTTGGAAGTTTGTCTTCCTAAAAGGATCTTTTTACTTGATTGACAGTAAAATAAATCTTGAGCATCGGTATTGACAGCGATAGTTGTTGCACCTTCAATACCCATTTCGTTTAATCTTGAAATAGTGTTGTTTCCTGCTCCTCCAGCACCAACAACAAAAATATTAGTTTTTACGCCTTGAATAATATTAATTAAATCTTCATCTATGTCAGAAGAGATTTTTTCTGGCTGTTTCTCTTCCATTCTCTGTTCGGATTCCTTGATTGCATCATCTATAATTTTCACAAACTAACCCCACATACTCTGCTATTAAAATAATTGTTAAATATTTCTATCGTAACTAATATTTAAATGCAACTATTATTTAAACTACTACGAAATTTTTGCAAAAAATTAAAAAAATAATTAATCCCTTGGCATCGCAATAATTTCATGGAATTGCATGTTAAATAAATTTTTTGAGTTGACCGGAGTCAAAATAACTGCAGTGTCGACACCATGAGCCCTTCCACCAATAGCAATTATTTCTTCACCTACAGGAATAAGACCCGCATCACTAGCCATTAATGATATTTCAGCAGCAACCTTTACACCATGAGAAAACATTCTTAATGTATCTGCCACAACATCCAATGGAGAATAACCTCCGTATTTATTAGTGACGCCTCTTGCAGCTCCGCTGAATGCATGCAAACCCTGATAAGTTTTTACCCCAACATTTTCTAATTTTTCAATCATTTCATCGGAAATGTCTGATTCGTTATCTCCGCTGAATCCTACATTATGTGAAACATTGATTATAGTGATGTTATCATCATCAATAGCTTCTCTTAATTTTAATGCTGATTTTCCGGATGAAGAAGCTATCAAAATATATTTGATGTTATCGCAAATTTCCAATTTGTCTTTAACAGCCAAAATCAATTCGTCAGTGTAATCATCACCTTGTTTATCAAAATATGTTATGAATTTTCTTGCCATGATATTTACCCCAATAGATAATTTATTATAATCTATTTTATATTATATATTAGTAATAAATTTTATTTAAGATTTTTATGAATGATTTAGAAAATATAAAACATGTAATTAATGGAGAATATATTGTTATTCCTATTGAAACAGGCTACATTAAACCGAATGAAAATTTAAATTCTATAATAGAACCTGCAAAAGAACTGATGCGGGAGGGAGATTATCTGGTAATAGCTGAGACCCCAATTTCAGTTTCACAAAACAGACTGGTGGATGAATCAGAATACACACCTTCACTAACCGCAAAATTTTTAACAACAGTATGGAGCAAATATCTTTGGGGATATGTTCTGGGACCCGCTTTAGGAATCAAGGAAAGGACTATTAAAAACTTAAGGAGACTGCCCGAAGAAACGAAAGCCCACAAAGAAGTAGTACTTCAATTGTACGGTTTAAAACATGCCTTAAAACCTGCTTCAGAAGCTGGAATTGATTTGAGTAATTCTCCGGGAACATTTGTATCCCTTCTTCCAGAAAATCCTGAAAAAGTTGCAAAGGAGATTAAAGAGGAAATCGGAAAGGACGTCTGTGTCATGATTATTGATACTGATGCAACATATATGAAAAACGGCAAATACTTTACAGGCCTGCCAATTGCAATTGACGGAATCGATGCTGACAACGGATTTTTCGGATATTTCAAAGGGCAGCTGTCTGAAAATATGGGATCAACACCCCTTGGATGCAGTGAAGAAATAGACGTTGAAACTGCACTTAAAATAGCAAACATTGCTGAAGACTATCAAAAATCATTAGCAACCGAAATGAAAACCATCCATAGTGTCAAAGCAGTGCTTGGAACAGAAATCGATGAAGTTACTGTTGAAGCACTTGACTCCATTACCCACACCCCTGCAGTGATAATTAGAAAACAATAAATATTACAAAAAACAAAACTTAACAATAATATTAAAATTATTTTTTATTTTAGTCTAAAATGAAAAAAGTGTTTTAGGGGAAATTAAATGATAGATGATCCATTAGTAAAGACATTATTAACCAACGTTGTTGAAGATGAAAGTAATTTGCCTATTGTTGAAGCATTAATCGACGGTGTGGAAACTGATGAAGAAATCGCCAAAAAAACTGGAATCAAATTAAATATTGTTAGAAAAATACTTTATAAACTTTACGATTTAGGATTAGCTAGTTATAAAAGAAGTAAAGACCCTGAAACCCAATGGTTTACATATTCCTGGAAATTTGAAAAAGAAGAAGTCATTAACCACATTAATAGAGATTCAGAACAATATTTGAAAATGCTTAATGATGAACTGGAACATGAAGAAAACAACATGTTTTTCATCTGTCCTCAAGGCCATGTCAGACTTGATTTTGATGCGGCTACCGATTATGAATTTTTATGCCCGATATGTATGGAAGAATTGGAATTCCAGGACAATTCCGCCAACATCAAACAACTCAAAGAAGACATAAAAATGGTTGAAAGTAATTTTAAATCCTTTAATAAAAAAAATAGTTAAAGCGATGCAAATGGAAATAGAATTACTTAAAAAAGAAAATACTCCAGAAAATGTTATTGAACATTCAAAGGCAGTTTGTAGAAAAGCTATGAAAATAGCTTCTAATTTTGAAGATGCAGATTTAGAGTTAATCCGCGAAGGTGCACTTCTGCATGATATCGGACGGTCAAGAACCCATGACATAAACCATGCTATTGCCGGCGTTGAAATTGCCCGCACATATGGTTACGATGAGGACGTTTTAAATATTATTGAAAGACACATTGGCGCAGGCATTACCGAAAGTGAAGCCGTGAAACTCGGTCTTCCTAAAAAATCTTACGTTCCAGAGACTCTTGAAGAAAAAATTGTAGCTCATGCAGACAATCTGATTAGCGGAAGTGAAGAAGTGGATGTTGATTTCGTTATTGTAAAATGGAAGCGCAGAATCAAAGATCCGGAAGACAATATAGAAAGACTGATAGAACTTGATAATGAATTGATTAAACCTTTTGAGGAATAACATGAAAGTAATATGCTCAAGTGAAGAATCATTGTACCGCCCTGAGGCAGTTAGATGGAGACAAAGGATGGAAATGATGGAGCCTCTTGGTGATACCGTTGTATTGTTGCCCTGCAGTATGAAAAAACCTTATTCCAATTCAAAATCCCATCAGAAATTTAGAAAACTGACACGTTCATTTCAGGAACTGATTGTAACTTCCCCTTTTGGGATTTGTCCAAGGGAACTTGAAAATACATTCCCCATTCAATCTTATGATGTCAGCACCACAGGCAAATGGTCTGTGGATGAAATTGAAGAAAGCGGGAAACTGATTGAAAAATACACAAAAGGGAAAAAAATTGTAGCAAATCTTGCAGGAGGATACCTCCAATCCCTTGAAGCATATTGCGATGATTTTGTCAATGTTTGTGTGGATGAAAGACCAACATCCCCCGAATCCCTTTATAATTTAAGAATGGAACTTAAAAACCATCAAAAAATCAGCAGAAGAGAAAAGACACTGCATGAATTAAGGTCAATAGCAAAATACCAGTTCGGTGAAAATGGAGACAAATTCATTCCGGACAATGTGAAAACCAAAGGAATGTACCACAAAAGAATTTTATCAGACGGCAAACAGCTTGCATTACTCAATAAAGATCATGGTTTATTTAGATTAAATCTCCCAGGTGGAGAAATATTAAAAGAATTGGGAATTAATATTGTAAATATAGATTTCAATTTGGAAACCAATACTGTTTTTGCACCAGGAATCCAAAAAGCAGACCACAACATCATTCCTAATGACGAAGTAGTTGTTGTTAAAGACAATGATGTGATTGGAGTCGGCAAGGCAATCATGACCGGCCGTGAGATGGAGGAATGTGATAACGGAATAGGTGTTAAAATCAAACATAGATTTAAATAACCTTTTGTTAATATAACAACATATATAAATATGAGAAATATTAATACTTATTAATACAAAAAATAGGAGACTAAATTACATGTCAGAAGATTTAGCAAATGATATTAAAGACGCTGTTTCTGTAATTAATGACCCTCACATGGGCATAAGTATTGTAGAAATGGGAATTGTACAAAACATTACTGTAGATGGAGACCAAGCTGAAATTATCCTTAAACCAACCAATCCAGGTTGTATGAGTATCACCCGTATTGCAGCTGATGCTAAGGTAAGAGCTGAAAACGTTGAAGGTATTGAAAATGTGAAAATCATCGTTGAAGGACACGCTATGGCTGACTCCATTAACGAAATGATTAACAGATAATTTTTAAAAAATTAACTAAAATCTATAAATAACCGAAAGAGTTATATATAGTAATAAATATAAGTATAAGTGTTGACAGTTAACTGTCACACTAATTATATAGGCTAGTGGCACAGCTTGGTTAGCGCGCTCGGCTGATAACCGGGAGGTCATGGGTTCGAATCCCATCTAGCCTACTTCTAACTATTTTTAAAGAATTTTTCATAATACCTGTCCATTTTATCGAAATTTTTTTAGATTTTCAAAATTTATAAATACCATTTCGAACATATTTTAACTTAAATGTACAAAAAGTTGGAATGATGATTAAAATGTGGGAAAAAGTCAATGAAAAATTTAAAAAATATCCTGCAAGAATAAGAGTTGCAGAAAAAATGATTGAACTTGGCCTTTCCATTAACGATGATGGAAAAATATACTGCGGAAATTTGAAAATCAGTGATAAAGCATTAGCAACAGCAGCAGAAGTTGACAGAAGAGCAATTAAATCAACAATTGAAGTTATAAAAGAAGATAATGAATTAAAAAATATATTCTCAAATATTATTCCTGCAGGAACATTACTGAAAAACATTGCAAAAAATCTTGATTTGGGTGTAATAGAAATAGAAGTTGGATCTGAAAGCGAGGGAATACTTGCTGCAACAACAAATCTGATTTCACAAAAAGGAATTGGCATAAGGCAAGCTTACGCTGAAGATACTGCACTTCAAAAAGCACCAATATTAACAATAATTACTGAAAAGCCAGTACAGGGCGACTTAATAAATGAATTTTTAAAAATAAAAGGAGTAACAAGAGTGTCAATATACTGATTTGAATCTATTGATTTAAATCAGCCATTCTTGCTTTTTCCATTTCTCTGTCTTCTTCTTCAAGAACTTCTAAAAGTTCTTCCCAAGCTTCTAAAGATTCTTTAGCAGCTTCTTCGGATAATTTTTCAATTGCAAAACCAGCATGGATTAAAACATAATCACCAATTTCCACTTCAGGCAATAAGTCTAATTTAGCTTGTTGTCTTGCTCCACCAAAATCAGCATAAAGCCAATTTTCTTCTCTATTAATTTCAACAACTTGAGCAGGTGCTGCAATACACATAATTTCCATCTCCAAAATTTTAATATATACATTATTTACTAAATTGATATTATATAAAATTATCTAAAAAGGTGTTTTAATGGAAAATATTGTAATAGGATCCGGTCCTGCCGGAAGATTAGCTTCCTTAGAACTTGGAAAACTAGGAAAAGATGTTACTTTAATCGAAAAAAATCATATAGCAGGAACCTGCTTAAATGAAGGATGTATGGTTGTTTGTGCACTTACAGACATTACAAAATATATAGATTTGAATAAAAGATTCAACGATTACGGATTTGTCAAAAGCCAAATAGAGATTTCCTATGAAAAAATCGTGGAAAAGATTGTTGAAACTCAAAAAATGCTTAGAGAATTAAACCAGATGGAAAATGAAAGTGTGGGAAATAATGTGGTTTATGGCGAAGCAAGCATTGAAAATGACCATGTTAGAGTTAATGGAGAAAGCCTTGAGTATGACAATCTTCTAATAGCTACAGGTGCACGTCCGTTCATTCCAGACATTAAAGGCAGCGAATACGGACTGACCAACAAGGACATTTTAAAGCTTGATGAGGTTCCTGAAAAGCTAAACATTATTGGCGGAGGAATAATCGCCTGTGAAATAGCTAATATCTACTCAACATTAGGCAGCGAGGTCACCATTCTTGCAAGAAGCACATTTTTAAAGGAAATCAATGAAACAACCAAAAAATATATTTTGAAAAAAATGATTCCTGAGGTAAATGTTGTTGAAAATGTTAATGTTACTGAAATCTCTAAAGACAAGGTTTTAACAGATAATGGTGATGAACTTGAAGGAACAGCATTTTTTGCAACCGGAAGGACACCTAACAGTGAAATAGCTAAAGACATTGTAGAATTAAACAATGACAACACCATTAAAGTCGATGAAATGATGAAAACCAGTGCTGAAAACATATATGCTGCAGGTGATGTTATAGGAGGTTATCAATTAACACCAGTAGCAAGAATGGAAGGTATCACTGCTGCAAGAAATATGGCAGGATATCTGAATAAGATAAGCTACAACTGTATTCCACAATCATTAAGCCTGAACACTGAAGTAAGTTTTGTTGAAAATGAAAAATCACAATGTTGTGATGAAGACAAAGCAACAATCGCAATGCCTGCAATTGCAGGACCTCATGCATTCTGGCATATATTGACCGGAGATACAGGTTATGCTGAAATAGAATTCGATAAGAAAAACAATAAAATCAATAAAATCAATTCAATATCCCCATCATCCGTAAGTGATGTAGCATATCTGTCATATCTGATGAGAATGGATTATAATCTGGATGATTATGGTAATTTCTTGGAAATACATCCATCCACAGATACAAATTACAAAATAATAAAAAATATGTGGTTATAATACCACTATTCTAATTTTTTTAATATATCATCTACCAAATCATCGCCGGCAGACAAGCATTTATCTGCATAAATCAAAGCATTTTCCTTCAGAGAATCATAATTTTTAAAGACTTCATCTATGCTTTTGCATACATCTTCAACTTCAGATTCTATTATGGCTCCTTCATATACGCCTGCCATGTTCTGATATCTACCCCATTTCACTTTTGTCAATGTGATAATCGGGATTTCAGAAGCTATAGCTTCACCAATAGATACTCCGTCATCAGTCAGGACTGCCAAGTCTGCATATTTAAACAGATGCCCAATCCAATCAATATACCCCACATAAATAATCTTTTCGTTATCTATTGAATCCATATATTCATCATGTAAAGGTAAACCCATTAAAACAAGATTATATTCATCGCTGCATTTGGAAACAAGATTAGCCGCATCAATCATTCCCTTAAATATAGATGAACCTGAAGAAAACATTATTGTCTTTTTGTTTTCATCAAAATTAGGGAATTCTTTAAGTTTTTGAAGCGCTATATCAGCATCACCTTTACCTATATTATCGGCTAAAGGGTAAAATGACTTTTTAATATTTTTAGGCAATGTTTCCCATCTGAACTTATCAAGTTCAGGGAATACATAACACTGATTTAATTTAGGGCAAACCTTTGAATCAATAGGTGTTGAAATTAATGAAAATGAAGGTTTATGAGCAAGTTTTGCACCTACAGCAGCTACAATAGCACCACCGCCTAAAACACCAACAACAAAATCAAAATTTTCTTTTTTTATCAGTTTTCTTGCTTTAAATGTTGCTGCAAACAATTTTAAAGCACCTTTAACGGCAGACAATTTTGTTGCCGCATGCCCTCCTGCCTGAGGAATGGATATTTTATGCCATGAATAGCCGTTCTTTTTAAATAAGATACCTGGAGCGGATTCGTCAAGAGCTATTTCACAGGTCACTCCTCTCTTTTCAAATGACTTAATAATATTAAGTGCAATAGCTGCATCTCCTCCCAAACCTCTTCCAGTAACAACCAAAAGTGCTTTCATGACTTATTCCCCCAACCTTAGTTTTAAATCAGATGAAACATGCTTTTTGGAATGATATGCATAAGGATTGTACAGCAATCTTCTAAATCCTAAGCTAATTAAGAGAGGATTGGTCACTTCATACTGATTGTGTTTGAAAATCCATTTTCTAAACATGTCGCCCAAACCTCCTCCGGTTAGAACGTCCATGAAGTAATCTCCGAATGTCGGGTCAAGAAGCATGAGATTTTGTCTGAAGAAAACTTTGAGCGTGTTTCTTCTTACAAATGCGATTAATGCTGTAGTTACCAGGAACAAAAAGATTAAACTCAATAATCCTCCAACCAAATAAAATGAAACGCCCAATGCAATTGCAAATACATGATTTCCAACTTCACCAAGCATAATTTTACCTGCAAAATCAAGCGGACAGTAACCTAAAACAACAATTAAAAGCAGCACAGGAGTATAAAATGCCGGAAGTTCAGCCACATCAGGAGATCCTATAATAACCATCAGAGTCATGGATACAACCGCCATAATCATTGTTACTATACATGCAGATCCAGGCTGCATATCTGAGATATTTAGCGGCTGGACAAGAAGTGCTATGAATATAGACGAAACTCCCAATCCCAACATAAAACCGTTGATTATTACCAGAACCATCCCTATACCTCTTGAAAGCTGGCCCCATTCAATTCCAAAAGGAGATTTTTTCCTTCCAAGAAGGTCATCGATAAATGCGAATACACCAATAATCAAAATTAGACTGTTATATCCCGGCAAAAAATAAAGAGACAATATAATGAATGGAACTATACCAACTCCTCTTGGAATTCCACCACGAACATTTGGAAATAGATTTCCCAAATAGCCTCTTTCACCCAGGAACCTGAAAATAACAGATACAATCTGTGTTCCTATCAAGGATAAAAGAAAAACAAAAATCAATGCTAAAATTATCGATGTATACATAATAAATCACAATTCAATTTAAGTATTAATAAATATTTATTTAATATTATATAAAAATTAAGTTATTTCATATCTTAAAATGGCAGCCATACCTCCGAGACTTTCCAATTGTTTGCCGCCTTCATGCTCACTGCTGATAACCATTACAGTACCTTTCATATTTTCAACCATATCCATCAAATCACCCATATTTTCACTGGCAACCTCCGTGTCAAGGATTAAAAGTTCACTAACAGCACCCATATTAATGGCATCTTTAACCTGTTTTTGACCATATGCAATCTTTGATGAATTTTTTCCAATCTGTTCTAAAAGCCTGTTGACGGCACCCATTTCAATAGCTACCCTATTTTCAGCGGTTAATTTTTCGACAGTTCCTTTTTTTAGAACTTCGCTAATTCCTACGCGTCCTCCAGAACCGGTCGGTTCGATGACAGAAATTCCTGCCAGATCTTTGTGCTTTTCTTTTAGATAATCGTAAAAATCGTTTTTGACAAAACCCGGTCCTGCCAAAATGATGTTCTGTATGGAATCGAATTTAACAATTGATTCAATGACCTTTTCATAAAAGTTGATAATGTTTTTCTGTCTGTTTTTATCGACAATTCTTTTTCCGGACACCTGACCCTTAATCGGACCATAATATTCTATGCCGAACTGTCTCATCAGACCGAGAGTTGCAGTATCGTCTTCCAAAACAACTATTATTGCAGATAATTTTTTAGAAGCATCAATTGCCTGGTTCAATCTTTTTATAGCCCATTTAGGCCATCTCTCTTTTTTGATTGTAAGAGGAGTGTTGAGCTTTACTTCCAGAGTATGGTGAGAACCTAAAGGTATCAAATCTTCAGGACCCCTTGTTATCACACCAGTCAATCTTAGTTTACCTGTGAATAGATGAAAACTAATGTTTTCAATATCCAAACCCAGATAAAATGTTTTTTTAACACCTCTGTCGCTTCTAAGTTTATCTCCAGTATTATCTTGTATACGGCGAGTTGTTTTTGAAGAGGCATTGTCTCCAACTTCCACAATATGGGACAAATGCCATAAATCATCCAATGTTTCGGGGACCACTTCTATTATCCCTTCTTTAGTATCTTGTTTTATAATTTTCATGTTTTCAACAATAATTTTTCTAGTTAATAATTTATATACTTATTAATTAATATTAATTAATTGATTAAAATGAAAGTTGGAATTATTGGAGGAAGTGACGGTTTAGGTAAAACCCTCATTTACTATTTTAGAGACGAATTTGACGTATACATTAGTGGAAGAAATCATGTAAAAGGAAAAAAAGTTGCTGATGAAATGAATGCAATTTATATTGAATCCAATACAGAGTTAGCCAACATCAGCGATATTTTAGTAATTTCCGTTCCAATTCAACATACTTCCGACGTCATTCGTGAAGTTGCACCTTTCATGAAAGAGGGTTCTCTCATGATTGATGTTACATCTGTTAAAGAGGAACCTTCAAAAACAATGGATGAAGTATTGCCGGATAACGTCGAATACATTCCAACACACCCAATTTTCGGTCCGAGAACAACAAGGCTAGACAATCAGGTTATTGTACTGACCGCCACCAAGAAAGGAAAATGGTACGACAAGGTTTACAGATACCTTAAAGGCAAAAATATGAGAATCATTGAAACCACAGCCAAAAATCATGATTTTATGATGAGCATCGTGCAGGTTCTCACTCACTTCTCATTTATTTCAACAGCTTCAGCAATTGAAAAGCTGAAAGTGGACCTGACCGAAACTGAAGATTATGAAAGCCCTATTTATAATTTAATGATTGATCTGATTGCACGTATTGTTTCACAAAATCCGTATCTAACATACAACATACAAGCCCAGAACAGCAATGGTCCAAAAGTAAGAAATACCTTTGCAGAAGCGGTAATTGAGCTAAAAGATGCTATCAACAATAATGATGATGAGAAATTCATGGAAATTACAATGAATGCAACAAAACATATGGGAGACATTACAAATGCATTGGGTAGAAGTGACAAGGCAATAGGTGCCTTGAATTATGAATACAGCATTTTATTCGAATCCGTCGGCAAAGAAATGGGATTGAAAGATATATATACTGGAAAAATCCATACAGGAATTCTTGAAAGAGTAGACGGAAAAACCGCCGTTTTGAAAAACGGGACAAAAACCAAAGAATTCCGTATAGCCAACATCAGAATTCTTCTTGATGATGAGCTTTACCAGTGGAAGCTTGAAAATACCCCTAAGACAATCAAGTCAATCACATGCATGTTTTCCAAAAATGTCAATACTGAAACCATACAAAAAACCGTGCTCAACCTCGGCAATATCATTGACATTAAATTAACTGATGAGTATAGCGGTTCCCAAGTTTCTGATGACTGCATAAACTTAACTTTTGAGGTTACCGCAATGTCAAAAGAGGATATCGAGAAAGTGAAAAAACTTTTCACAGGATTTGGTGGAATTCTCAAATAATTGTTTTATAATATACGAACAAATATTAAACTGTCTAAAAGTAACTAAATTTTTATTTTGGATATAAGAGACTTATATTTATTGGTTTTTTATTTCAATTATTTTTAATATTTTAAAAAAATATAATAACCATAAAAACTATTTTTAGGATAATTAAATTGATTTCCATTAATTTTAAAAAATTGTCAAAACCGAAACATTTATATAGTTAAACATACACAGATAGGTATGTCAATAAAGTTACAAAAAGTAACAAAAAGATTTTGACACATTACAATTATTACATTACAGCCAAATGGAGATGATAATATGGCAAAAAATGAAATCACATTAAAAGTTGCAGAAGCAATTTCACAAAAAGACGTTGGTCAGGGAGTAGCCAGACTTGATCCAAACGTTATGGATGATTTAGGAATCCGTGAAAGAGATTTGATTGAAATTGTTGGAGACAGAAGAACTGCAGCTATCGCACTTCCTTCACAAACCGATATTGGACTTGGAGTAATAAGAATTGACGGATTAGTCCGTAAAAATTCCGGTGCAACAATCGGAGGGGAAGTAACCATTAAAAAAACTAAAGCAACAGAAGCTAAAAAAGTTGTTTTAGCACCAATTGAACATAACATCCGTGTACAAGGAGATGTACGTGGTTTATTTGCAGGAAAAGTAATGGTCCAAGGAGACATTATCGGATCACAAATCAGAGCCCCAAGACCAAGTACTGGCGGAGGATTTAACAGCTTATTCGACGAGCTGATGGACATCACTCCAACAATGAAAGAAATCAAGTTCGCAGTAATATCCACCAGTCCGAAAGATATCGTGATTGTCGGACATAACACCGAGGTACAGCTTCACGAATCCCCTGTTGACGTAAGCAAAATCGAAGGTGTCGGAAACCTCGTGGATGTAAGCTATGAAGACATTGGCGGTTTAAAAGAAGAAGTTAAAAAAGTAAGAGAAATGATTGAAATACCTCTTAAAAGACCTGAACTCTTCGAAAAATTAGGAATTGCACCACCAAAAGGAGTATTGATGCATGGCCCACCAGGTACCGGTAAAACATTACTTGCAAAAGCTGTTGCAAGTGAAAGTGATGCCCATTTCATTGCAATAAACGGGCCTGAAATCATGAGCAAATATGTAGGAGGATCTGAAGAAAACCTAAGGGAATACTTCGAAGAAGCTGAAGAAAATTCTCCTTCAATCATATTTATAGATGAACTCGATGCAATTGCACCAAAAAGAGAAGAAACCAACGGAGAAACTGAAAGAAGAACCGTTGCTCAACTTCTAACTTTAATGGACGGTCTTAAATCCCGTGGACAAGTAGTTGTAATCGGTGCAACAAACAGACCGGATTCACTTGATCCGGCTCTTAGAAGACCTGGAAGATTTGACCGTGAAATAGAAATCGGAGTACCGGATTCAGAAGAACGTAAAGAAGTGCTTGAAATTCACACCAGAAACATGCCTCTTGCAGATGACGTCGATTTGGACAAAATTGCTAATACAACCCACGGATTTGTGGGAGCCGATCTCGAATCATTGTGTAAAGAAGCTGCAATGAGAGTAGTCAGAAGGATTTTACCTGAAATCCAAAATGATGAAGAGATTCCAAAAGAGGTAATGGAAAAAATTGTAGTAACAGGTGATGACTTCAAATCTGCACAAAAAGAAATCCAACCTTCTGCATTAAGGGAAGTTCTTGTACAAATTCCAGACATCAAATGGGACGATGTCGGAGGTCTTGAAGATGTAAAACAGGAATTAAAAGAAGCAGTTGAATGGCCTTTAAAACATCCTGAAACATTCCAACGTTTAGGAATAAGACCACCAAAAGGAACCCTCCTCTACGGTATTCCAGGAACAGGTAAAACCTTACTTGCAAAAGCTGTTGCAAGCGAAAGTGAAGCAAACTTCATTTCAGTCAAAGGTCCTGAATTATTATCAAAATGGGTCGGAGAATCTGAAAAAGGTGTTCGTGAAGTATTCAGAAAAGCTAAACAGGCTTCACCAACTGTAATCTTTTTCGATGAAATTGATGCAATAGCAAGTGCACGTAGCGGAAATGATACTGACAGCGGTGTTACAAAAAGAGTTGTAAACCAATTATTAACTGAAATGGACGGTCTAGAAGAGCTTGAAGATGTAGCAATCATTGCAGCTACCAACAGACCTGACATACTGGATGCAGGATTGATGAGACCTGGAAGATTCGACAGACACATTCAAGTTAAAGAACCTGATGAAGAAGCAAGACTTTCAATCTTTAAAGTACATACAAAAGACATGCCTCTAAAAGATGATGTAAATCTCAAAAAACTTGCTAAAAATACTGAAGGATATGTTGGAGCAGATATCGAATCAGTATGTAGAGAAGCAGCAATGCTGACCCTTAGAGATAACCTCGAAGCAAAAGAAATCCCATATAAATACTTTAAAGAAGCAATTGAAAAAGTGAAGCCAGGAAACTCTGGCCAAGACGAACAGTTAGTTCAATACATGTAGGGAAGTAAAACCAACTTCCCCCCCCTCCCGTTAATTATTTTCTAACCATATTTATGCTGGGAAAGATACAGAAATCTTTCCCAAACCTCCATTATATTAACAATTTCTCTACCGATTTGGGAAGATAAGGAATCTTCCCAAAACATCTAATATTTAAATACTTTTTTTAACAATAGTTATATTATGAGCGAACATATCATTGAAGCATTAGGGAAAAGTCAGATTACAGTGAAAAATGGAAAAGTAGTTGATGTAACAGAACCTGAAGTAGAATACTGTCCTCTTTTTGATCATCATCGCGGAATTAAAAAACTCACAACAGACGTAATAGCTAAAAATATCCAATTTAGAATTGATGATTTTGGAATGTGTACTGCAAATCGCCAGCTGAGAATGAAAGACTTTTTAAATTTTGGAATTTCAGAAATCATGTGCACATTACTTGATGAAAATGTTATTGACTGCGTAGTAATGGTTTTAGAGGGTTGCGGAACAATAATAGTGACCGAAGGAGAACTTGTTCAGGGCATTGGAGGAAGAGTTTCAGGACTTGTTAAAACCTCACCAATACCAGAATTAATAGAAAAAATAGGCTCTGAAAATATTGCCCATCCGGACACCGCAGAAATTGACCAGGTTGAAGGAATCAAACTTGCAATCTCAAAAGGATTCAAAAACATTGCAGTAACAATAGCTCTTGCAAGTGATGCTGAAAAAATAAAAAAATTGCAGAGAGAAAATCCGGACATTAACATCTACGTATTTGTAGTTCACACTTCAAAAAGAACTCCTGAAGAAGCAAGAGAACTATTTGATGTCTGTGATGTTGCAACAGCATGTGCATCCAAAAATATAAGAGAAATAGGAGAGGCCGAAAGCATTAGAACTGTAGGCCAGTCAATACCTATTTATGCAAGAACCGAAAATGGAAAGAAATTTTTAGAAATGAGATTGGAAAAGATTGGTGGGGAAAAACCTAAAAAGGACAATCCCGATTTGCCTTCTCCTCTAATCTAATCATTTTTTAGGTAAAATTTTATTTTCCGGAACCATGAATTTGGTATAATATTGGGGTTTATAGTCGATAAACTCAAATTTAACACCATTAACCCCATATTTAGGATTGTATCCAAAAATGTTAAGGTATTCTTCCAAATCATTACGTTCATTTTTTAAAGCCTGAGTAACATTGTATAATGCCTTGGTATCATCTATTGCCCTGTGGAAGTTGACCTTTTCAATCCCATAATATTCTACTGCATCAATCAGTTTGTGAGGATACTCCTTTCTGTCCTTAACAACAGTGAGCGTATCAAGCCAGTCCACATTTTTAACAATACCGTCTGCTTCACCTGGAAAATGCCTTCTTAACAGATTATAAATGAAAGACAAATCAAACTGGCAATTGTGTGCAACCATTAAAGTTCCAGGAGTCAGCCATTTTTTTAAATCATCGGCAATGACATCTTCATAAATTCCTTCCTCATCCAGCATGTCATCGGTAATGCCTGTCAATCTTGTTATTTTAGAATCAAGTTTTTCTCCAATGTCAATGAAATGGTCATATTCTTCAATAATTTCACCGTCTTCATAAACAAGCATTGCAAGTTCAATAACTCTGCAGCTGAAACAGTTCAAACCTGTAGTTTCGGTATCAAAATATATTACTTTTATCTTAAACACTCCCCAAGAATAAAATTTTAATTAATTCTATATACTTAAAACTATATAATTAATTATGATTAGTCAACATGAGGGATAAATTTGACTCAAAAAAGTGAAGCACAAAAAGGCAACATCACTCCTGAAATGGAGTTTGTTGCAGAATATGAAAATATTGATGTAAATAAATTAGCTAGATTAATAGATAAGGGATTAGTAGTAATTCCTAAAAATATCAATGGTCACTCAAAACCTTGCGGAATTGGAGAAGGCCTTAAAACAAAAATTAATGCAAATATCGGTTCATCATCAAAGATTGATGATATAGAACTTGAAATCAACAAAGCAAAACTGGCTCAGGAATATGGTGCCGATGCACTTATGGACTTGTCAACAGGTTCAGATTTGAAATTATTCAGACAAAAAATCATGCAGGCCGTTGATTTATGTATTGGAACTGTTCCAATCTACGAAGCGGGAGTTGTAACACTCGCAAAAAATAAAGAGATAATTGACATGGATCCTGATGACATTTTTAAAGCCATTGAAAATCAGGCAAAAGAGGGAGTGGACTTCATGACGCTCCATTGCGGAATTACAAAAGACCTTGTTCAAAAGCTTAAGGATGCAAACAGAATGATGGGAATTGTAAGTCGTGGAGGAACTTTCATGGCCTCCTGGATTAACCATAATGATTTGGAAAACCCGTTATATGAAAATTACGATTATCTTCTGGAATTATCCTATGAATATGACATTACATTATCATTAGGTGACGGTCTAAGACCCGGATGTCTGGCCGATGCAAGCGATATCCCTCAAATTCAAGAGCTTGTAAATCTTGGAGGTCTTGTAAAAAGAGCCCAGGATGCCAATGTTCAGGTAATGGTTGAAGGACCTGGCCACATGCCTTTAAATCAGATTAAGGCAAATATGGAAATTCAAAAAACAATTTGTCACGGAGCCCCATTTTACGTATTGGGGCCTCTTGTAACTGATATTGCACCAGGCTATGACCATATTACAGGGGCAATCGGCGGAGCGATTGCAGCTGCATCAGGTGCAAATTTCCTATGTTATGTAACCCCTGCGGAGCACTTGTCACTTCCAAGTCTTGAAGATGTTAAAGAAGGAGTTGTTGCATCAAAAATAGCTGCTGAAGCAGCAGATGTTGCAAAAGGTCTTGACTCAGCATGGACTCGGGAAAAAGCAATGGCAAAAGCAAGAAAAGAATTTGACTGGGAAAAACAGTTTGATCTTGCTTTGGATAAATCAAAGCCTAGAAAATACCGTGACAAATGTGAACTTGACGATGATGAGATGTGTGCAATGTGTGGAGAATATTGTGCCGTCAAGATTGCCAAAGGTGATTTTTAATGAAATATCAGGAACTGGTTGACGTTTACTCAGCACTTGAAGCAACAACCAAACGGTTAGAGAAAACAGAAATTATAGCTGAATATCTGAAGAAACTTGACTCAGACACTATTGAAAAAGTCGGATTGTTAATTTTAGGAGTAGTATTTCCGGCATGGAGTTCAGAAGAAATCGGAATTGGCGGAAAATTGGTAGAAAGAGCTGTTGCAGAAGCTGTGGGAACAACACAGGCTGCAGTAGAAGATGCAGTTCGTGACGAAGGAGACATCGGGCTTGCATGCATAAAACTATATGCCAAAAAATCACAGATGACATTTTTTTCACAACCCTTGACAATTGATTTTGTCTTCAATAGCTTACGTAAGCTGTCACAAATCAGCGGTTCAAGATCAACCAACCGTAAAATTGCAGTTATTTTAGAGCTTTTAAGTCAGTCAAGCGCAACCGAAGCAAAATATCTTACAAGAACCATTACTGAAGAGCTTAGAATCGGTGTTGGAGATGGAGTCGTTCGTGACGCAATAGCGCAGGCATTCAACATTGACAAGGCCGTTGTCGAACGTGCACAAATGCTTACAAATGATTTTTCAGTAGTTGCAAGAACAGCTAAAGAGGAAGGTGCAGCAGGTCTTGAAAAACTTAATTTAACACCGGGAACTCCCGTCAAACCAATGCTTGCACAGTTAGCTCCACCCCTTGATGAAATTATTCCCGAGATGGGATGTGCAATCTGTGAGACAAAATACGATGGAATCAGACTGCAGGTCCACAGAAACGGCAATGAAATTAACATATTCACCCGAAGACTGGAAAATATCACTCATGCCCTTCCAGAAATCGTTGAACTCTTCAATGAGTATTTACCCCACAACGACTATATCGTAGAGGGTGAAGTAATAGCTACACGTGACGGAAAGCCTCTGCCTTTCCAGAACATACTGCACCGCGTTAGAAGAAAACACAATGTGGAGGAAGCTATGGAAAATGTTCCATTGAAATTATTCTTATTTGATGTTTTATATTACAAGGTTCCAATGATTGACGAACCACTATCCAGAAGAAGGGAAATTTTAGAAGAAATTGTCGATACATCTGTCGATGAAATGAACCTTAGTACAATGAAAATTGGAACTGAAAACAACATTGACGAGCTTCAGGAACTCTTTGAATCCTCAATTGAAGGAGGACATGAAGGAATCATGATTAAAGACTGCAAGGAACCATATATTCCAGGGCTTAGAGGTAAAAAGATGCTTAAATACAAGGCCGAACCGGAAACACTGGACATGGTCATCATCGGAGGAACATACGGAATAGGAAAAAGAGGGGATTTTGTAGGATCATATCTTGTGGCTCTTAGAGACGAAAATGATGATTTTAAAAGTGTCGCCTATGCCGCAACAGGCCTTGATGATGCAACCCTTGAATACTTAACAGGAAAAATGAAAGAGCTTGAAATTTCAACCAAAGGCCGTGAAATCAAAGTAGAGCCAAAAATAGTATTGGAGATTGCATTTTCAGAGATCGTAGAATCTCCAGAGTATGAAACAGGTTACTCATTAAGATTCCCTGTTGTCAAAAATATACGAAAGGACAAAAGTCCTATGGATGCAGACACTGTCGAGAGACTCATTTCCATGTACAACACAGGAAATTAAATTTCAGGCAATCCTTTAACTTTAGTTATAACAATCTTAGTTAATGGATAGACAATAATTTCATATATTGTTTTAAATAATGCCTGGACCAAAATCATCACCAGCAATGCTTCCAGAGGCATTGTTCCAAAAAATCCAATGAAAATAAATATTATTGCATCCAGTCCTTCACCGAAGAGTGTTGAAACTATACATCTTACGAATAGCTTTTCTTCATTCCACTTTTTCAAAATCACCATCATCTTAGCATTTACAAGAGACCCCACCAGATAAGCAGCAAAACTGGCAAGCAATAATCTGAAAGTGGATCCAAGAACAATACTGTATGCATCCGAATTTTCAAAAAATACTGGAGCAGGAAGCATTATTGTAATATTATAACAGATTACAGCTACAAGATTCATTAAAAATCCTAAAAGAATTACTTTTCTTGCTTTTTCATAGCCGTAAACTTCCGCCAAAACGTCATTAACAATATAGATTACTGGAAATATTACAACACCGCAAGGCAAGGTAAACGAGAAAAAATCAAATGTTTTACCTGCAATGATGTTTGAGATAATCAGACATGCCGTAAAAACACCGCACAGCATTGCATACAATTCAGTTTTTGAAAGATTTTCAAACATAATCATATTATATTTCCAATATTAAATAAATTTTACAAATTGAAATCCTATCGCCTATTTTTAACATGAAAAACAATGAAAATGTATGGAAATTACAGACGACAAACTTTTAAGAATAGCTTTGATAACTTCACTTATCGGAATTATCGGTCTTCTAATCTTTACTCCGACAATTGAAGTTAAAAAAGTGAAAATTAAGGACATAGACCGTGGAATGATAGATGAAGAAGTCAATATTGAATGTGTGGTGGCTGACATCGCATCTTCAAAATCAAAAAGCAGCTATTTTTTAACTATAAATGACGGCACCGGCCAAATGCCTCTGATAATATTTGAAAATCAGCTTGCAGAAATTCAATCGAATAATATTGATATTAACGACTTTAAAGGCAAAAAAGTAGAGGTTACAGGCAAGATTACTGAATATAATTCTGATTTGGAGATGATATTGTCGAGCGGAGACAGCTTGAAAATTGTTAATAAATGAATAGTTTTTTATTAATTGAAAAATAAAAATAAAGATATTAAAATGTATAGGAAATAATAACATGTCTGATAAAAAACGATTATTTGGAACTTTCGGAGTTAGGAGAACTGCAAATGATGTTTTAACTCCTGAGTTTGCATCAAGACTCGCAGCCTGTTATGGTACACAGATTCAAGGAACCGTAGCTGTTGGAGGAGACCCAAGAACATCAACAATAATGCTAAAAGAAGCAGTTAAAGCTGGACTTTTATCAAGCGGATGCGACGTAGTGGATTTAGGAATCTTACCTACACCAGGCGTCCAATATGCAGTTCGCAAGTATTATGATGGAGGAGTAATGATTACAGCTTCACACAACCCTCCAAAATATAACGGACTTAAATTTTTAGATGAATTTGGTATTGGAATTCCTGATGAAATGGACATTGCAATTGAAAAATTATACTTTGATGAAGAACCTAAAAGAGCACACTGGTCCGAAATAGGTCAAATCTACCACAACGACAAGATTATCGACGAATATGTTGACGAAGCAATCTCCAAGGTAGATGCTGAAGCTATTCGTGATGCTAAACTTAAAGTTGTTGTTGACTGCGGAAGCGGAGCAGGATGCTTTACAGCACCATATCTAATCAGAAAACTCGGTTGTGAAGTTACTACCTTAAATGCACAGGCAGACGGATTTTTCCCAGGTCGTGACCCTGAACCAATTGAAGATAATCTTCAGGAGTTAATCAGTGTCGTTAAGGAATTGGGTGCAGATATCGGTCTTGCACACGACGGTGATGCAGACAGAACAATATGTATTGACGAGAAAGGAAATTTCGTTTTAGGAGACAAAACTTTCACACTTGTTGAAAAGCAAATGCTGAAAGAAAACGATGGAGGAATCGTTGTTACAACAGTTGCAACTTCCCAAGCCATTTATGATATTGCAGAAGAATACAACGGCGAAGTAATTGCCACTGCTGTTGGAGATTTGCTTGTTGCCCGTAAACTTAAAGATGAAGATGGGCTCTTTGGAGGAGAAGAAAACGGAGGATTAATATTTCCGGACTTTGTCTATGGAAGAGATGCAGTAATGACTGTTGCTAAAATCCTGGAAATCGTTGCTAAAGAGAAAAAGCCTTTATCAGAGCTGGTTTCAGAGCTTCCTGTTTATTACTCAAGCAAAATGAAAATAGAATGTCCTGACGATGAAAAGGAATTTGTCATGAACAGTATTGCTGATGAAATCAAAAGCACTACTGACTTTGAGTTAGACTTAACAGACGGTGTTAAAATCCTCAAGGAAGATGGCTGGGTAATTGTCAGACCATCCGGAACTGAACCAATCTTCAGATGCTTTGCAGAGTCAGATTCACAGGAAAAAGCAGATGAGATGACCAATTGGGGAATCAGTTTAATTAAAAAATACAAAAAATAATTACAAAAAACCATCACCGATTTAGTTTTAATTATATTACATTCAGATATAATTAAAACTAATTCAACATTAAAAACTTCCATTAAATTAATAGCTACTTTTAAAATAATAAAAGATTATTGGAAAATAAGTAAAATAAAATAAGTACTGATAGATGTCAGAATAGATTAATTAAAAGTTTTCCAAACACTCTTCTTTTAAGAAAAATGCATCCTCATTATCAGGATTTCTAAGCAATACTTTGTTGAAACTATCAACAGCCTCTTCAAACTTGCCCAATTCCATCAGGACAACTCCTTTGTTAAGTAAAAAATCAATATTGTATTGCTCCAATGATATTGCTTTATTAAAACATTCCAATGCATCATCAAATCTGCCCAAATCAATATAAGCATTACCCATTCTATTGATTGCACTTGCATCCATCTCCGAATCATCCAAACATACTTCAACAGCCTTATCAAATGATTCAATAGCTTCTTCCAGATGCCCCATATCAGTCAACAGATTGCCTCTTGCATTCCACACTTCCGGATTTTCACCATCGATTACAATGAGCTTGTCATAAACCCTCAATGCAGCATCATATCTTCCAAGCATTTCTAAAATAAATCCTCTCCAATACAGAACAATAGGACTGCTCGGCCGGTAATTGTAGGCAATGGTACTTGCCTTATATGCTTCATCAATTCTTCCGGCATTCAAAAGTGCAATAGCTTTATTGTTTAGAATATATTCGTTATCAGGTTCTAACTCCAAAGCCTTGTCATAACATTCGATGGCTTCATCGAATTTTCCCAGCCTTGAGAGGTTATCCCCCTGCTTGTTAAGAAGATAAACATCATCAGGGTCAAGCCTTAATGCGGCATCATAGCACATTGTGGACTTATCGAACTTGCCGCTGTCAAAAAGAATATCTGCCCTTTTGGTAATCATTGCCTTTTCATCTATTTTATCGCCTTTCCATTCGTCAATGTGAAGTTTTTTAAAATAGATTATCTGAAATTCCTCAGAATCTTTAATCGGACCACCATACATTTTTTTGAATTCCCTTAACATGTCATAAGAGTCTTCAAAACCTTCCTTTCTGGCCAATTCATCATTATCTTTAATCTCTTCAAAAGGAATGTTTTCAACATCAGTTACCAGAGCTTCAAAGATTTTCATTTTTTCTTTAGAAACCAAATTCCAATAACAGTAAAGTCTGTCACCAACTTTAAGCGGAGTTTTCCATGCTTTGCGTATTGTTCTTGTTTTCTTACCAGTAATTACATCTATATCATTACTTGAAAATGACAAAATCGGCATTTTTACTCCTCCTTAAAATTTATTCAATAACTTGTTCTCCGAATTCCGCTGACTTGACTTTAACCTGGCCTTTGAAATATGGCTTGACTTCACGAGCCAGCTGTGCTAAATCATGTGGATTTGGTACTTCGACTTTTTCCAAAGCAGGATCAAGGACATTTTTATTTCTGAATTGTTGAATAGTGTAAATGTCGGCTTCAATTTCATCGACTAAATTGATAATGTCTTTTTTTGTATGTAATGTTGGAACATAGGTAGTTCTTACTTCCAGATGAACGTTTTCATCCGCATTGATAAGTTCCATTGATTTTTTAACCTGAAAACCAACGTTGGAACCTGTAATTTTTCTGTATTTTGAAAATGTTGTTTTAACATCAAGTGAAACAAAATCCAATAAATTCAAATCAAGTAGCTGTTTGATTTTATCGGGATAAATTCCGCTTGTGTCCAATTTTGTTTTAAGACCAATTTCACGAACATAGCTGAATATTTCAATCAATGCATCAGTTTGCATTAACGGTTCGCCTCCGGAAATCACCACTGCATCTAAAAAATCAGCTGAAGATTCAATTTCGCCTTTTATCTCATCAAATGATTTTTCAGTTGAATCATCCAGCAGTTCAACATTATGGCAATACCGGCAAGTTAAAGGACATCCTGACATGAAGATAACCAGGGACATATTTCCATGAAATTCAACAGAAGATATTACAGATCCTCCAACATACATTAGTTTAAAACCTCTTTTATAATTTCTATAAATTTCTTATCCTCTTCTAAAGTGCAGATACTGATTCTTATCCAGTATTCATCAAGCCCTTTAAAAGAGGTGCAGTCTCTTACGATAATACCTTTTTTCATAAGTTCTAATGCCAATTCACTAGCTGTAAACCCAGTGTCTTTAACACCTATTAACATAAAATTAGATTTTGACGGAAATACATTCAATGAATCAATCTTTGACAGTTCATCATAGAGGTATTGTCTTGATTCAATTCCATTTTCGATTGAATCCTTAATGTATTGTGTGTCTCTAAAAGTGTTTAGAGCGGCTACAAATGACAATCGGGTAAGTGAAAATACCGGTTTGATTCTGTGCATGTATTCGATTATCTCAGCACATGAAAGACCATATCCTATTCTCATTCCTGCAAGACCCAAAACCTTGGACATTGTACGGATGATGAAAATGTTATCATATTCATTGATTAAATCCTTATTGGTTGTTTCGGAATATTCAAAGTAAGCTTCATCAACAACAATCAGTATTTCAGGATTTTTGGCTGCAATATCCGCCAGAATATCTTTTTCAATCAATGTACCTGTCGGATTGTTTGGACTGCACAGGAAAATCATTTTGGTTTTGTCAGTTATTGCATCAAATATTGAATCCACGTCAAGTTCGTTTTTATCCAAATCCCATCTTGCATATACAGGATGAGCTCCGTACTGCTGGAGCAGGTATTCATAGTACATATAGGAAGGCAGAGGAACTATGAATTCATCTCCTTCATCAATGAATGTTTTTGCAAGCACGTCAATGATTTCATCAGCACCGTCTCCGCCGATTATAACCTGATTGTCTTCAACATCGGCATATTTTGCAATTTCAGCTACAAGCTCCTTAAGCTGAGATTCAGGATATCTGTTAATTGATTTGATTTCATCTTTAATAGCTTCCATAGCTTTTGGAGACGGACCCCATGGATTTTCATTGGATCCCAATTTGATAATTTCATCCTTATTCAGTCCAAATTCCTCGGCAATCTCTCCCTGAGACCTGCCTGGAACATATGAATCCATTTCATCTACAATCTTTCTTGCTTTCATCATTAATCTTCCTTATACTGTTTGGAAAGTTTAACATAATTGTCAGCATTCTTTTGGATGTGTTCTATTTGTTCTTCTGAGAGTTCCTTAACTGCACGGGCGGGAACTCCTAAAATCAAACTGCCTTCTGGAAATTCCTTACCTTCACTGACAACAGCTCCTGCACCTACAATTGAATTTTTTGAAATATGTGCACCATTTAAAACTGTTGCATTCATTCCAATCAGAACATTGTCATCCAGCTTACAACCATGAACTACAGCGCCATGACCTACAGAAACGTTATCACCGATTACTACCGGAAACCCTTTGGTACAGTGAACTACACAGTTGTCCTGAACATTTGAATTGTTTCCAACAGTTATGGAGTCAGTATCTCCTCTTAAAACAGCACCGTGCCATATAGATACGTCTTCTCCAAGTTCAACATTTCCTATTACCTGTGCGCCTGGGCATATTACAATAGAGTCTTTATTATTTTCCATAATATCGCCTTTTATTCTTTTTTCTTATTTTTATCTTGTATAATATGATTTTGTTTTACTAATACACGAGTATCAGAGGGTACATCATCATACAACAAAACCCCTGAACCTATAGTGGAATTGTGACCCACTTTAACACCAGGTGAAAAACTGGAGTTGATTCCTGTTTTTACTGAATCCCCAATGATGGAACCGAGTTTACGTCTTCCACTGTCAATCATCGCATCCTTGATTTTTGTTTTTACAGGTTTGTTGTCGAAACGCAGGTTTGCGATGTTGGTTCCTGCTGCAATATTACAGTTGGATCCTATTACAGAGTCTCCAACATAACTCAAGTGACTTACATTGGTATTTTCCATGACAATTGAGTTTTTGATTTCAACAGCATTTCCCACCTGAACATTGTCCCCGAAGTATGAATTTCCACGAATATATGAGTTAGGACCTATATCACAGTGTTTTCCGATATAGACATTGCCTTCAATATATACTCCCGCACGGATTATGCTGTCTTCATCCAAAAAGACTTCGCCGTGGATATGTGCTCCTTCTTCAATTGTACCTTTTATTTCAGTTTTTAAATTGCTGATAAGCTCTTCATTAACTTCAATCAGCTCCCATGGCCTACCAACATCAATCCAATCCTTGTTGGTTTTATGTCCTATTACCTTTTTGCCGTCAGCAATCTGTAAAGTTACTGAATCAGTAATTTCATATTCTCCACGTTCGGAAATTTCTGTTTTATCAATTTTATCAAAAATGTCTTTGTTGAATATATAGATACCTGCATTGACAAGGTTGCTCGGTGCCTCTTCTTTTTTCGGCTTTTCAACAATTTTTTTAATGTTGCCGTCCTCTATTTCAACAACACCAAAAGCGGAAGGGTCTTCCACTTCAGTCAAAACCATCAGTGTGTCAGGTTTAAGATAATTGTACTTTTTGATGATTTCATTGATGATTTCATTGTCCAAAATGATATCTCCATTTAAAACAACAAGACTGTCATCAATAAAATTCTTTCCATAAGAAATAGCATTTGCAGTACCCAGGAAATCCTGCTGAGTTTCATAAGTAATGTTTACACCAAATTCACTGCCGTCTCCAAAGTATGATCTGACCATTTCTTCTTTATAACGGACAACCAATAAAATATCCTTAATGCCATTGTCTCTTAATGATTCAATATTATACTGAATAATTGGTTTTCCGGCTACCGGCAACATGGTTTTAGGCTTTGTAAGTGTTAATGGCCTCATTCTAGAACCTTCACCGGCACTTAATATAATCGCTTTCACTTTTCTATCCCCATAAAAATTATATAATAATATTATATGTTTTACTCATTACCTATAAATTAATTTTTCTAATTCAAATAACTAATTATAAATAATATGTGAAATATAGTAGAAATTATATTAGCTATGCTAATAGCAAAAACACAAAAGGAGATTAATAAAATGACAGTATATGTTTGTTTACATTGTGAATACAGATTTGATACAGAAAAAGGTGACCCTGCATACAATATTCCTGCTGGAGCAACTCCTGCAGATATGCCAGAAGATTGGGTTTGCCCAGAATGCGCAGCTTTAGGTATTGAAGCATTTATCGCAGAAGAAGAATAGATTTTCTTCTTCAACTTTTACTTTTTTTAAATTATAATTTTTCCATTTTAAATTTCAAAACTTCCTTCGAAAATCTTGTTTTTCAGCTCTTCATGAGATTTCTCAAGAGTGAATTTGAATGTATCAGGGTTTGCAACATACATGTGTGCCAGTGCAATTCCTATGTCGACCTGGTTCCAGAGGTTCATTCTTTTATTTAAACGAAATTTGCGCTTATTTCGGTATACATTATATGTTCCGTCATCATTGTGAGTGAAATACCATGGCTGAGTATTTGCAGCTGACGGTGCAAAACGTGCAGGATTCAGTTTGCTGTCACGTTCATCTGAAATGTCACATACAATTTTTCTGTGAAATTGAGTTCTTTCACGATAGATTTCACCCTGAGGGTTTCCCAATACCATCAGGATAACAAATTCATGGTCAGGATGAGGGTTTTCATAATTTCTCGGACGTCCCGCACCAATCCAGCAGGACCCTATTCCCCTACTTTGCAGATACAAATCAACCTGCTGAAAAATAAAGCCTATATTTTGAAAGCAGTTCTGCTTTGGCTGTGAAAACAAAAGCAATGCGTGAGGCGCATTGATTCTCTGCAAAAGCCTGAAATTTTTCACACCGACAAGGTCATAGCTCCATTCAATATCAGGATTTAAAACACGGGCGTTGTCAATAAACTGCCTTATCTCATTTAAAGTTTCTTCATCAAGGGGAGTCTTGTCGTATTTTCTGATTGATTGTCTTTTGTATATAGTTTCTTTAAGATCCATGCTATCCCTAAAAAAAAAGTTTAAAGATGAAAAAGTCATCTTTACAAGTTTTCATTGATTATTTTTACACATTTTTCTTTAATCTCTTCAGCTCTTCCGGCATCACGGGATTCAAGAGTAATTCTTACATAGTCTTCAGTTCCTGACGGCCTTACCAAAACCCAGCTGTCGTCATCAAATGTCAGTCTTACACCATCAATGGAATTGATATCTGCAATATCATCAAATGCATCCTTTAAAAGGTCTTCCATGTTTTCCATTACTTTAAGCTTTGCCTCTTTTGAGCAGGTTATCTTTTCACGGATGTTTGGATATGAAGGTATTTCAGCAAGCAGGTCGGATAATTTTCCTTTGTTTGAAACAAGTTCCGCCATTCTTAAACCTGAGAGAATTCCATCAGGACACATGCAGAAGTCAGGGTGGAGCCATGTTCCTGAAGGCTCTCCGCCGAATGCCGCATTTTTTTCAATAATTACTTCAGCCACATTGACATCACCGACAGGAGTTCTGAATACTTTGCCTTTTACGGATTCGTCCATGCATAATCCTGCATCCACAGTTGTTACAACATCACCGTCAAACTCTTTTGAAATTAATGCAAGCAATGAGTCAAATGGTGAGATATTTCCTTTCTCATCAACAGTAATCATTCTATCAGCATCACCGTCGTGAGCTATTCCAAGGTCTGCTCCAATGGCAACAACTGTTTTCATCAGGTTCTGGAGATTATCTGCATTCGGTTCAGGGTTTCTTCCGGGGAAAAATCCATCGGGCTGTGAGTTGAGAGTTGTAACTTCACATCCTGCCTTTCTAAATACTAAAGGTGATATTTCGCTTCCGGCACCTGATGCGCAGTCAACAACAACTTTCAATCCTTCTTTAATGTCCACCAAATCAACCAAATCATCAATGTATTGGCCTTTGATTTGTTCATTTACACTTAATTTACCAATTTTATCCCAAGAAACTGAGATATATGCTTTTTCGGAATAGATTTTTTCAATTTCTGATTCCTGAACAGATGTGTATGCCATACCGTTCTTGTTCCATAACTTTATCCCGTTATATGGGGACGGATTATGTGAAGCTGTAAGCATAATTCCTGCATCGGCATCCAATTTTTCGGTAGCATAACCAACCAATGGAGTTGGAACCATTCCAATTTTAACAACATTTACCCCGCTTTCCAAAAGTCCGGCACAAATTGCCTGGTCAAGCATCTGATTTGTAGTTCTTGTATCATAACCAAGTACAACAGTACCTTCATTGCCCAAATAATAGGCCAGGGATTTTCCTACATTCAATGCCAATTCACATGTTACTTCAGAACCTATCAAACCTCTGATTCCAGATGTTCCAAAGAGTTTTTTAGCTACCATCTTCTCACCTATGCTCCAAACTTATGTGCGTAATTCATTAAGTCCATCATGATGTTCATTACGTCTGAGCCTCTGATTCTGTTAAGTCCTCCTTTTGCACATGCTCTTTCGGAGAATTCGACAACATCGTCAGTTCTTACTTCAGGACCCCTTATCAGTACAGGTACTGGGTCTCCGGAGTGGTTTTTGACTGAAATAGGAGTTGAATGATCAGCAGTCAGGTAAATATAGACATCTTCAAGCTTGATAATTTCGCTCATTACCACTTCATCGACTTTTTCTATAAATTCTTTTTTCTCTTTTATCTGACCGTCATGGCCCGCTTCATCAGCGCCGTCAATGTTAATGAGGAAAAAGTCATGATCTGAATTTTTAACCTGATCTATGATAGTATCACGAATATTGTCAAGATTTGTATCGATTCCGCCAGTTACATCTTCCATTTCAATAATGTCCATTCCGGCAAATCTTCCAATTCCCATAATAAGTCCTGTTTCAGCAATGCAAGCAGAATTAACTTCATATTTGTCATTTAATGATTCTACAACCGGAACTTCTCCCGCACCACGAGGAATTACAATATTTGCAGGAGGTTTGCCTTCTTCAATTCTTTTAAGGTTAACCGGATGGTCTTTGGTCATTTCATATGTTTTAACAACTAATTTATTTAATATATCTGCAGTTTTTGCTGCTTCTGGAGTATCATCTAAAGCTTTAACTTCTTTAGGTTTGTTTCCTTCGACTTTAGGGTCTGCATCACTGACTTTACCAGAAAGACCTTCGCCTCTTAAAACCAGAACTGCTCTGTGACCGGTAGATTCCTTGAATATGATTTTGACATCAGGATAATCTTCAAGGACCATTGTGTTTAACACGTCAACAATATCCTTGGTACCTTCCTTGATTCTTCCTGCACGTCTGTCTGTAACGATTAAATCATCATCAACTGTTGAAAAGTTGCATCTGAATGCAATATCACCCGGAAGAACTTCAACACCCACACCATTTGCTTCAAAGGGACCTCTTCCTGTGTATACTTCATAAGGATTATATCCTAAAATAGACAGGTGTGCAGTATCACTTCCAGGAATAATTCCCGGAGCAATTGAATCCATAATACCAGTAATTCCTTCTTCAGCCATTTTATCCATATTAGGAGTGTATGCAGCTTCAAGAGGAGTTTTATTTCCTAATTCTTTAATCGGACGGTCTCCCATACCATCCATAATTAAAATAAGACCTTTCATAAATATCACCTAAATTATAATAATATAATTTTTATTTTTAATAGTTAAAATAATTTGTTTAAAAAGTAGTTTAAAAAGTTAAAATTGAATTTAGAAAAAAAATTACATCAGTAAAATACCTACAATTGCACCAACTATTGTTGCAATCAGGTTTACATGCTCATTTGTAATTATGTGCCTGTTTTCCAAAAATGCGCCCAATAAACTGTCTGCAAAACATCCTACAGTACCTGAAATTATAGAAACCATAATTGCAACTAATGGATTGGGCATGATACCCAGGAGATATGCTGCAATACCAATAATTGCCGCACCGACAATTCCGACAGCAGTTCCTAAAACAGATACCGCACCATTGGTTCCAGGGTCCACCTTTTGAAAAGTTGATATCAAACGAGGGTGCTGGTCAAGCACTCCAATCTCGGAAGCCAGCGTATCTGATGTTGCTGTTGCAATGGCACCTACAAAACCTCCAACTAAGGGTGAATAATATCCTCCAAATGCCGCCATAAAACAAGCAACCACACCATTGGAAATAACATTTTTGGAAGTTCTTCTTCCTTCAAACTCACCCAATGACATCTTATATTTTTTAGAAAATTTTGTTGCAAGAAGAGACATTACAAGGAATAAAACAATTAATAAAAGCCAATTTGTCCCTGCCGAGAAGATGATTACAATACCCATTATAATCATTACAGCTGATCCGAACAAATCCAGAGATTTTCTATAATATGTAATGAATCCTAAAATAAATAAAAGGACCACATATACCCAATTAATCATTACAGCTTCAACCATAATACCCACTAACTTTCTCCTTTTATTAATTTATATAACAAATTATATAAAAAGTTTTACAAAAATGCCCTCTTTTCAAAAAAGAATTTTTATAATAAATTTTTGACATCAAGTACAGGGAATTTAAAAAATCAAGGAAAGAAAAATATAATTGTTAAAATAATGATTAGCCTTTTGAACTTCGTATTTTCCCCTCCTTTTAAATTGATTTAGTAGAATAATTATAAAATAAAAATAAGCATATTTTCTACCGGAATAATTTTTTTTGAAAAACATACATGAAGTTTTCTTAAAAAAGCCCAAATTGAGGTTAAAAAATTAATTAACTGGTTAATTAATTAGTAAACCTGGAAACTAAAATATAAACAAAACACACAAATCAAGTTATACTTCACCTAAAATTAAAAAAAATGAGTCTGTAAAATTTTATAGGCTTATTTAATTTTTATGTGATTTTGAGTCCAATTTTGCATTTGGAAGTCTAAAAATGTCAGAATTCCTTCTTTAGTT
>NZ_CACWVY010000025.1 GCF_902764455.1 uncultured Methanobrevibacter sp. | reverse complement strand
GCTTTTAAAACATTTGACTCCAATCCTCCAATTGCTGCAAAAGCCCAGCAGTTACCCTCATCCATCTGGTCCTTAACGGAAGTGGTCTGATTTAAGTCAACTAAATTGTAATAATGAGGGATGTAATCAGTATCAGTATAATTGCCTATGAAAAATGTGTAATTTCTGCTGATAATTATTAGATTATCCTGATTATATGAAATGTAATTGACATATATGGTTTCATTGTCTTTTGCTGAATTATTCTCATAATCATTTTTTGAAAAATCTTGAGTTGATTTGGAAATGATATAAATTGCGCTACCATAACCGCTGGCATTATTGTTCTTGAATGTATTGTTTTCAATCACTACATTTTCTATATTTGATAAATATGTTGCAGATCCGAAATTACCTGTATTTAATGAAAGTAATGAGTTTATTAATTTTAAGTTACCTTCCTGGTGGAAATAAGATCCAATTAGGCTTGATGAATTTGTTATAGTCAGATTACTACAGTATATTGCTCCGCCTTTTGATGTTGAAGAGCAATTGATAAACTCAGTTGAGGTGATGTTTATTTGAGACGGATCCTTGAATAAATTTTCAAAAAATATTGCACCTCCTCTATCGGATTGAGAATTATAAAACTTACAATCGTTGATATTGTTGTTTCCACTAGAGATATAAATGGACCCTCCGGTTTGCTTTGCTTTTGAATCATAAAATGTACAATTGTCAACATTGAAATTTGAAAGGTCGGAATATATTGATCCTCCCCTTTTTCCGGCAGAATTGTTTATAAATTCACAATTGGAGATGTAAAGATTCCCTCCCCGTGTATAGACGGACCCATATGAGGATGTGCCTGTATTGTTAATGAATTCACAACCCTCAATTGAAACGTCACCCTTATTTGAACGAATACATGGGGTGCTTTTTGCGGTATTGTTCACGAATTTGGAATCTTTTATATTGATTGGCGATTTTTCGCATATCACTGCTCCTGAAACAGATCCTACTTTGTTGTTGATAAATTCACAGTTGGAAATGTTGATGATTGAATTTTCGGCATAAATTATTCCATAAGTTATATACTCATCTGACATGACGTTTTCGTTGTCAATGATTTTTGAGTCTTTAATATTCACTGTGCTGTAATATGCTTCTAAGATGCCTGCATCTAAATTGGTGTTATTGTAAAATGTACAATTCCTCAGATTGATATTGCTGCTGTCATAGTAGTCGTTGTAAATCATTCCTGTTGGGAAGTCTTCAGAATATTTGTATTTGAAATCTCTGAAAATGACATTTGTTGCGGTCAGGTTTTCGGGAGCTTGGATTTTGATGTTTTTCAAGGTCAGGTTGCTAAATGATAAAAATTCAGTTATGTGGATTGTGCTTCCGTTACCATTGATAATGGTTTTTGATGTGTCTTCGCCGATAAATGTAATGTTTCTGTGTTCGTATTTCTGCTTATAGTCATATTCTCCATTTGTCAAGTAAATGCTCGAATCATTTATAAGGTCATTGTCTGTCAATTCTTTATGTGGTGTGTCAACAGATAAAACGTCTCCGGCATTGTCAATCTTTTCATTTAGAAGATTATTGTTAGAAATTGTGTTTTCGTTGTCTATTTCAATTAAATCAGTATTATTATTGCTTGCGCTTGTTGAGGGGATAATAAACAATAAAAATATTAGAAATATTGTAATTAAGTATTTATTTTTTAACATGATATCCCTCCTTAATCTTATTTGTTATTCTTAATAATTATGATGATAAATCCATTTAAAAATTTTTTTCTACTAACAATGCAATATGGTCTTTTTCGTAGGGTTCTAGTTTCACTTTTTCAATAATCTTAAAACCTTTTTCTTTCAGTTTCTTCTCTTGTTCTTTGAATATCTTTTTTGGTTTTTGAACCACGTCAATACTTCTAGCTTTTATCATTAATAAGCCAACACCTTTATCCTTTGCAAATAAATTCATATTTTTCATGAAAAGTTCACTTTGTGTTGGTTGAGCAACATCACAGTAAACTAGGTCTGCTTTTTCAACCAGATTTAAATATCCTTTGGGTTTGGTTGCATCTCCTAAAATTGGAGCAATATTGGGCCTTTGACGTGAAAGCCGGACTAATTTTTTTGCTGTTGTTGGTGAAAATTCAACTGCGTATATTCTTCCGTTGATTGTGATGTCAGAAATATGTGAAACTGTTGTTCCGGTTGATGCGCCTAAGTATAGCACTTTTGAAGTGTCTAAAATCTCCAAATTTTCCAGCCCATTTAAAAGGGCGGCTGCTAATTTGGAACGTTTAGGATTCCATATCCGGTATTCCTCATCTTCTTTTATTAATTCTTCACCATAAACTGAGATGCCCGGAGTTAAATTTTTGGTAGCTACATTACCATCTTTAAAATAAACATTCATGTTTCATCTCCTTTTCTTTCTTTTTTTACCTTTTCTTTTCTTATTTTTTACTTTGCCTTTTTCTTCTTTTCTTTTTTTAGTTGTTTTAGTTGGAAAAGGATTATTTTTTTCAATTTCTTCTACTTTTTCGATAAATTCATTAAATGCATTTTCATCAAATGATTTTGTAAAAACGTCTCTGCGCACAGCTAGTGAAATTTTGCTTGCTAGCATTCTGGCAATTTTACCTCTATTCCACCATTTTGCACCTCTTACTTGGGGGTGCTGATATATCAAACCGTATTTTGGAGGTCTTTCTCCAGTTTTTAGATGTCTGAATAATGCCTTTTCCGCACCCATTATCTGAACGGTACTTGAAGGGTAAGTTGCAAGTCGTTTCAGGCCGCCTGCATGTGAAATTAACTTGGCTCCAAGTGATGATCCTACAAGCAGTCTTAAATTCGGAGCTATGGATTCCATTTTATTATCTATGTATTCTTCTATTTCCTTTCTTGTTTTTTGAAGCTCAAAAATGGAATTTGCATATTTATTCATTATTTCCAAATCTAACGGGTTGATATCATCTTCCAAATCCAAGACATTGTCTGGGAATGCATCAGGTTTAGCTTCCATAATCTTTTCTTTAGTTTTATTTTGGGAAATTAATTTTATATATGTCTCATTATTTCTAATCACGTCCATTTCGGGGAAGTACAGAGCATACCATTCTCTAACACGTTCAATCAGTTTGGATATGCTTTCATCAATTTCATCAATGGAATTTATAGCTTGAATTAAATGTTTGTCTTCACTTGCAGATTCTTTTTTAATCTTATAAATAGCTAATCTCTGGTAAATATCGGTAATCTCTTCATTGCTTAAATCAAATTTATCATAATTATTTCTTAAATATTCTCCGCCCTGATTCGGGTTTTGAATGGTAATTTTATCGTTTGAATAATCGGATAATCTTTTATTTGACTCAATTATTACTTCATCATATTTTTTTGAAACTTCTTCAATTATTTCAAGTTCTTCAGCTACCACTTGTTTTTCTGCAATCTGACCTAATCTGTCAATTATTTCATCTTCCGGAAATAACTTTTCACAAATTAGTTCATTTTCACTATTAAAAGCTAAAAATCCCTTAATAGAGTAAGTTATATAGCATCGCATGAAATTAAATATTTTTTTTATTTTTAATAAATATTATGAAAAGATTTAATTTATTCAAAATTTAAATTAAATTTATAGATTTTTCTATTTTTTTGGAATTGTTATTATGTCAAAACAAAGTTTTAGAGATTTAAAAAATGAAATTGAACTTAAAAATGCAGAAATTGATGAACTTACAATGGAACTTCAGGATAAGACTGAAGAAATTAACAAGTTAAAGTTATATTCTACAAAGCTTAAATATGAAAAGAAAAATTTAGAAGATAAACTTGACACTAAAATCGATTATGACAAGGCCACAATGAAAGAATTGGATGATTTGGTAGATAAACTGAAGGAAAAGGATTCAATTATTGAAGATAAACAGGATCAGGTAAGATATTTGAGGTCATTAATTGATGATTATAAGCAGCAGCTGAATGCAAACACTGAAAACTTGGAAGTTCAACTTAGAAAAATCACTAAAACATATGAAAGTTTACTTGAGCAAAAGGATGCTATTATTCAAAAACAGGATGAAGAAATTTCCAATCTAATCAAATCCAAAGAAGAAATCATCAAATCAAATAAAACAAATGTTATCAGTTTAAAATTGCAAAATGAAAAATATCAAGAAATCATTGATAAATTAACAAAAACTAATTAAATAATTAATTACAAAGTTGATATTATGTTAAACACAAATATTTGCGGGGTAGAATTTAGAAATCCTTTAATGTTGGCTGCAGGTATTATGGGAAGTAATGCTTCATCCATGAATTGGATTTTAAAGTCAGGTGCAGGAGGGGTAGTAACCAAATCTTTTTCCCTAAATCCTCATCCGGGTTATCCAAATCCAACAACTGTTGCAGTTGAAGGAGGTATTTTAAATGCAATCGGACTTTCAAATCCGGGTGTAGATAATTTTAAAGAAGAATTAAAAAGAATTGAAAGGCAAAACAATGTTGTTATTGCTTCTATTTATGGAGCTACACCTGATGAATTTTCAAAATTGGTTGGTGATGTTCAGGAGTATGTTGACATGATTGAACTGAATATATCCTGTCCTCATGCAATGGAAGGTTTTGGAGCCTCTATTGGTCAGGACTGTAATTTAAGTCACACAATTGTTTCAGCGGCAAAAGATGCTGCAGATGTTCCAATCATTGCCAAATTAACTCCTAATGTTACAGACATTACTGAAATTGCCAAAACCTGTGAGGATGCTGGTGCTGATGTAATATCTCTCATTAACACATTAGGTCCTGGAATGAAAATTAACATTGACGCTGCAAGACCTGTCTTATTCCACAAGTCCGGAGGAATGAGTGGCCGCGCAATAAAACCGATTGCAATCAGCAATGTTTATTCTGTTTATGAAGCGGTTGATATTCCGTTGATTGGTGTTGGCGGGATATATACATTTGAAGATGTTGTGGAATTTATTTTTGCCGGTGCAAGAGCTGTCCAGATAGGAACTGCCATTATGGATGAAGGTGTGGAAGTATTTGGCAAAATAAATGAAGGACTGGAAAAATTCATGAGTGAAAAAGGGTATTCCTCCATTGATGAAATGGTAGGTTTGGCTCACAGGGAGTTGTAAAAATGATTAACGAACCGAAAATAGTTGAAATAAAAGAAATTATTGAAGAGACTCCTACAATTAAGACTTTTAAATTTGATTGGGACATGAAATCATTAGGACGCCCTAATCCTGGTGAGTTTGTAATGGTTTGGAACTTTAGAAATGAAAAACCGATGTCAATCTCTCAGATAAATGATAATGAACTGGCCATCAGCGTTAAAAATATCGGTGAATTTACTTCTCAACTCCATGACCTCAATGTCGGCGATCAGATAGGAGTAAGAGGTAGTTACGGTAATGGTTTCAATAATTCATTTGAAGGCAAAAATATTTTGGCTATTGGTGGAGGAGTTGGAATGGCTCCTATTGCATCAATTACTTCAGATTTATTGAATAAAAACAATAATGTTGATGTTGTTGCAGCTGCAGTGACAAAAGACGAATTGCTGTTCATTGATTATTTGGAAAAATTGGGAGCTACCATTCATCCATGTACTGATGATGGAAGTTTTGGATTTAAAGGATTTGCAACTGATTGTACTATAACTTTACTTGAAGATTCGACTTATGATTATGCATTTGTTTGCGGTCCTGAGATAATGATGAAAGGTATCTTTAATATTCTTGAAGATGCTTCAATACCTGCCCAATATTCTCTTGAAAGATACATGAAATGCGCTCTTGGAGTGTGTGGTCAATGTTGTGTTGATGATGAAGGTTGGAGAATATGTGTGGAAGGTCCTGTTTTTGAAAATGAAAAGATTTATAAAATTTCAGAATTCGGAAAATACAGAAGGGATGCTTCAGGCGTAAAATACTGAATAGGATGATATTATGGGAGTTGACATTAAAAATTACTTAAATCCGCCGATTCTGCTGGTGATTTTTTTATTGGTAGTTTCATTAATGTTCATATTCCCTGTTTTAAACATGATTCTTTTAGGGGCTATCCTATCTTACTTGGTTAAACCGGTAGCCCGTAAAATTCAATCAAAATTAAAATTTTCATCAGTTTCTATTATATTGGCAATGATTGTTGTATTGGTGCCGTTAATACTGCTTGTAGCTTACGTTTCTTATGAACTTTCATCTGTAATCACATCAATGATGGCAAATAACTATTATGCCGACATTGATAAATTTATTTCACAATTGCCTATAGATATGGGATCTATCAATTCCTCAATCAATTCTTCATTAAACGAAATAGGAAAATATGTTCTGCAATATGCAGTTACTTTCTTAAGCAAATTCTTTAATCTCAGCTTGGACTTGTTTATTTTGGTATGTTCAGTATTTTATTTTGTCAGAGATGGAGATAAATGCTTAAGTTTTGTAAGAGACTTTGTTCCTGATGATTCCAAGAAATTTTTTGACAATACTGTTGAATCGGTAAAGGATGTTTTAAGAAGCATTTTTTACGGGCATGTCCTGACCTCTGTAATCATAGGTATTTTTGGAGCAATAGGTTATAGTCTTTTAGGCTATCCGTTTGGAATATTTTTAGGTGTATTGACTGGAATTCTGCAGCTGATTCCAATATTCGGACCGTGGCCTATTTACTGGGCATTGTTTTTTATGGATATCTTCTCGGGCAATTATCCAAGGGCAATCGTTGTGCTGTTATTCGGATTCTTCCTAAGCACAGTTGATATGTATATAAGGCCTGCCCTGTCAAGTCATTATGCTGAAATTCATCCTTTAATACTGTTAATAGGATTCTTGTCAGGTCCTTTGGTCTATGGAATTGTAGGTTTTATTGTTGGTCCTTTAATTTTAGGAATAACCTATACTGTTTTAGATAATTATAGAAAAGAATATCTTCTTGGAGAGGAGTAAATGCAGAGAAATGTTGTTATTTTAGATATTGATTATGTAACATTCGAAGATAAGCCTGTAATCAGATTATTTTCAAAAGATGGTGATAAAAATGTCATACTCCTTGATGATACATTCGAACCATATTTATATGTTGTATCAGATAACATTGAAGAGTGTATTAAAGAGATTGAGGAAAATCTGGATGACGTTAAAGCAGAAAAAGTAATTAAAAAGGATTTCCAGATTGAAAATGAATTTGTAAAGGTAACTTTCAAACATCCTCAGGAACTTGCAAAAAACAGGGATAATCTCAGGGATTTGGAAAACGTTATTCAAATAAGGGAATTTGACATTCCATTTTATAGAAGATATCTGATGGACCGTGATGTAATTCCAATGACTGAAGTGGTTGCTGTTGGAGAGGAAGTTGATTCCTTTTTAAAATTGGATTCCAAAAATCAGGATATAACAATTATCAAACTTACAGAAGATTTAAAACGTGTTGAAGATAATCCTCAAAAGTTCAGAATTTTAAGTTTCGATTTGGAGGTTAGAAACCCTCACGGCATGCCAAACTCTGAAGAGGATGAAATCATTATGATAGGTGTGGCAAGCAATTTCGGAATAAATCAGGTCATTTCAACAAAAACCAATTCCGAAAACCGTGATGACTTTGTAAATCAGGTTTCATCTGAAAGAGAGATGATTCAGGAGTTTGTCAAAATTATCAAAGACAATAATATTGACATTCTTGTAGGATACAACTCTGATAACTTTGATTTCCCATATCTGAAAGACCGTGCAAAATTATTGGGTGTGGATTTGGATATTGGAATGGATGAATCTGACGTTAAATATATCAGAAGAGGATATGCCAATGCTGCTTCTCTTAAAGGATTAATCCATGTAGATTTGTATCTTGTAATGAGAAGATACATGTCACTTGAAAGATATACATTGGAAAGAGTATATTATGAACTGTTTGGTGAAGAAAAGATAGATGTTCCTGGTGAGCAAATTTTTGAATTCTGGGACAATGGCGGTGAAGAGCTAGACAATCTCTTTGATTATTCTCTTGATGATGTAATTTCCACTTTAAAAATTGCTGAACAGACATTACCTCTTAATTTAGAACTTACCCGTATTATTGGTCAACCTTTATTTGACGTATCTCGTATGGCTACAGGCCAACAGGCAGAATGGTTTTTAGTTAAGCAGGCTTACTTTGATGATGAAGTTGTACCAAACAAACAGGGGTCTAATTTTGCAGACAGGGCTAATGCCGAAGACAATGAAGGGGGTTATGTAAGAGAACCTGAAACAGGCCTTCATGAAAATTTAGTACAGTTCGACTTTAGAAGCCTATATCCTAGTATAATCATTTCAAAAAACATATCTCCTGATGTAATGGTGCTGGGTGATGTTGAAAATGAAGAGGAGTACAATATTTCACCGGAACATGGAATTAAATTTAAAAAATCACCACAGGGGTTCATTCCTTCTGTTATTGACAAGATTTTACAGGAACGTTTTAGAATTAAACGTGAAATGAAGGCATCAGACGATCCACAACAAAAGAAAGCTTTAGATGTTCAGCAACAAGCTATCAAAAGGCTTGCAAATACCATGTATGGTATTTATGGTTTCCCACGTTTCAGATGGTATTCTTTTGAATGTGCAAAAGCAATTACTTCTTGGGGAAGACAATATATTAAATCATCAATAAAAAAAGCAGAAGAATACGGTTTTTATGCAATATATGCGGATACTGATGGTTTTTATGCGAAATATAAAAAAGAAAAAGATTAAGAGAAAATAAATTCTCTTATTTTGTTATTTTTATGCTTGATGTAGCAGATTTAGCTGATACGTATTTATCTCCAGAGCTTACAATAACTTTGTGAGTTCCGACTTTTAAGGATTTTACATTTAATTGTGCAATTCCTTTTGAATTGGTTTTTGCAGTGTAAGTTTTATAAGACTTACCTGTGTAAACTTTCATTTTTATTTTAACTCCTGATGAAACAACTTTTTTGGTTTTGGTGTTTTTAACAGTAACTTTAAAGTATTTGCTTGCACCTTTTTTAGCAGTTACTTTCGCAGGAGTTAATTTTGCTGTAGTCTTTTTAATCACAAATTGGGAAGTAACCTGTTTAGCGGTAAAGTTTTTCTTTTCACCTTGGGAAACTACGACTTTGTAAGTTCCTGGGTTAAATGTATCAAGTGAAATTCTTAATTTACCGTCTAATCCGGTTTGACCGTTGTAATTGTAATATCTGCTGCTTGAGATGAATATTTTCACATTAAGCTTAGCAGCATAAATCGGTTTTTTATTTTTAGTGTTATATAAGCGTATGACGAATGATTTTCCAGCTTTGTAGTATGTAGTTACTTTAGGAGCTGAAATTTTTCCACTAGCTTTTTTAACAGTATATGATTTTGATACTTTAGCTGCATCATATCTTGTATCTGCCATTTGTACAATTATTTTATGACTTCCAACTGCTGCCGGAGCATAATTAACAGTTATAACACCTTTTGCATTTGCTTGATAAAGGTAATTCTGTTTTTTGCTTCCAGTCTGAATTGTAACTAAAACAATTGCATTAGGAACAATTTCACCAGTTTTTTTGTTGGTAATCTTTATTGTGGCAGTATTTCCAGTATTGTAATAGATGGATGATGGGACATTTACTGTCATTTTAACCTCAGTTGGTAAAATGGTTATTTTTCCATCAACGCTTTTTTTGTTAATGTCAGTAGTATCATTGTTACTAACTGTTAAAGCATAATCTCCTGGTACTAAACCGGATACATTAATTTTACTGGTTCCATTATCGTCAGTTTGGAAATAATAATCTTTTGCAGTAGTATTTGCCATGTATAAATGGAGAATAACTCCGGACATTCCATCTCCAGTTTTAGCATTTGTTACATCAATAACTACTTGTTTGGTTGATCCGTAATGTTCTTTGTATGGATTGATAACAATGTTTATTGATGCTTTGTTAATAATAATATCTGTTTTATTAGTTCCTTTAACGTCTTTAGAACCTGTTAATGTTAATGAATAAGTTCCTGCAGGACAATATACGTAGTTAGCAAAGATGTATCCAGGATAGAAATCCTCATTTGGGATTGTGACGATACCATTTTTATCACTTGTAAATTCTTTGTTAGTACTGATACTCATACTTCCGCCACTATTACGGGTAATCCAAGTGAGTTGGGTTGTATTTTTCATTCCTGATACTGAAATAGTTTTATTTGGTAAAACTGCAAGGTTATTATCAATATCAAAAATTTGGAATGTAAGATTGCCTACAGAATAATCTGTTTCTTTATTTAATACAATAATTTTAACATTGTAAATTCTATTGATTGTAATAGTTTTAGTCAATGTTTTATTTTCAGCATAATTTATTGTTAAATTACCTGTAACATCAAAAGGATAGTCAAAGTGTAGTGCTTTATTAATAAGTTCAAAATTATCTATCGCTTTAGTAATTGTATTATTTCCGTCTTTATATGATGCAACCAAAGATATTTTATCTTTGTCTATGTCATATACAGTAACGCCATCAGTTATTTTGATAGGTACTACTGCTTTTTTAGTTGAATTTACATTAGCATTAGCTGCATCAATAATTTTTTCACCAATTACTGATAATTTCATTGTAGTTTGTGAACTTGTGTAATTTGCATTACCTAAAAATTTAATTATTATGCTGTGATTTCCAGCAGTTAAATTTTCAGTTAAAATGACACTGTCATTAGCATAATTAAATTTTATAACTTTACTTCCTTCAGTAACATTCAAATCTCCGGTTTTAATATTTACAGTCTGAGATTCATTGTCTTTTACAGTTACTGGAATTTTCGCAGTTTCTTTTTCGTTGATTGTTACATCATTAGAAACTACACTTGTAGCTTTTGGTGATGCGCCTTCATTTGTACCATTGTCTGAAAGGACATCAACAGATCCGTCATCAGCTGATAGGATATCTGCATCCATTGCAGCATCGCTAGCACAAACAGATCCAATACTTATCAATAGGAATATTGACATTACTATTAATAAGATATAAGAGTTTTTAAGTTTCATAACTTTTATTCCTCCTTTATAAAAAGAAAATTTTTTTTAAAAATGGTTAAATTTTCTAGTATAATAATTTAAGTTGTTATTTACTTATAAAGTTTTGTTCTATTTAACATTATCTTTAGAATAAATATGTTAAATTTGAATATAATTTACAATAAAATAATTAAAAAAATAGGGTATAGAAGAATAATAATTATTCTTCCATGTAGGAATCTATATCGATATCCAAATCGTTACAGATTTCTTTTAATTGCTCGTATAATTTTTCATCAATTTGAATTCCATTTGCTTCGGCTTCAGCAATTCTTTTAACTTCCAAATCTCCTGGAATTGCAACATTTTCTCCGGTAGCTCTGATTTGTGAAACGAAGTCTTCAGTATGTTCTACAAATTCACCGAAATCTCCAAATTTGGATGGATCAATTACAACATATAAATCTCCTTTAGTACAGTCTTTAGATGGAGATGCAGTTCCTGTTACTCCATGACCATATCCTGCCTGTACTAACGGACCAGTTAAAATTTCAATTAATGCTGAAAGGGCATATCCTTTAAAACCACCAAATGGTAAAATTGAACCTTCTAATGCTGCTTCAGGATCATTGGTTGGATTTCCATCTTTATCTAATGCCCATCCGTCAGGTAAATCTAAACCTTTTCTTTTTGATTCAATAATTTTTCCACGGGCAGTAACTGATGTTGCCATATCTACAGTAATATAAGTTTCTGATGGAATACCTAACGCAATAGGATTGGTTCCGATTAATGGTTCGCTTCCTCCTAATGGAGCAATAGCAGGGTCAGTATTTGCTAAAACGAGTCCTATACAATTTTCTCTTAATGCTAAATCAGAGTAAAATCCTGTTACTCCAAAGTGATTTGAATTGTGAACTCCCACACATCCAATACCCACTTCTTTTGCTTTTTTAATAGCAATTTGCATTGCTTTGTATGAAACAGCCTGACCAAATCCACTATTTCCATTGATTAATGCAATAGCGGGGGTTTCTTTTTCGATTGTAATATTGTCTTTTAAATTAATTGTACCTGCGTCGATACTAATTAAGTATTGTGGGAATCTACCAAGACCATGAGAGGTAAATCCTTTTAAATCCGCATCAATTGTAGCTTCCGCTACTAATTCCTGGTCTTCTTCGCTAGCTCCTAATTTTTTCAATATTTCTTTTACAAGAGCTATTTCTTTATCTTTCATTATCTTCATTCATTCGCACCTTCTTAATTATTAATCAGTATTCAATTTCAGATCCTTCAAAAGCTTTAACAGTGATTTTTTCATCATCTGTTACTTTACCGATAATTTGACAATTACAGTATTCTTTTAAAGTATTCATAATTTTTTCAGCTTCGTTTTCATCACATATTACAACAAAACCGACACCCATATTGAAAACTTTATACATTTCTTTGATGTCAACATCTTGTTGGTATATTAATTTGAATATTTCCGGAACTTCAGGAAGATCAGTTATGTCATACCCTACTCCTTTTTTCAAACGTCTGAGGTTTGTGAAACCTCCTCCGGTAATGTGAGCAAGTCCGTTAATATTATATTCCTTTTCAAATAATGCTACAATAGGTTTAACGTAAAGTTCAGTTGGTCTTATTAACTCTTCACCAATGGTGGTTTCTCCATTTGGCATTTTGTCATCGACACTAAATCCTGCATCGTCAAACAATGCTTTTCTAGCTAGGCTATATCCGTTAGAGTGGATACCATTACTTTCAATACCAATTAAAACATTTCCAGGTTGAATATTTTCGCCAGTAATGATTTTATCAATATCGACAAATCCAATACCTGTTCCTGCAAGGTCAAAATCTTTAATAATTCCTGGAAGTGATGCTGTTTCACCACCGATGATTGCAATTTTTGATTCTTCAGCACCTTTGACAAGACCTTCTGCAATTTCAGAAGCTCTTTCAGGGTCAGGTTTTTCAACAGCAAGATAATCCACTAAAGCTATAGGTTCTGCACCGACACATAAAATGTCATTTACAACCATTGCAATACAGTCAATACCTACAGTATCGTATTTATTCATCATTTCTGCAATTAAAATTTTACTTCCGACACCATCAGTACTCATTGCAATAGCTTTATCGCCTAATTTGACTAAAGCAGCATAATGGCCGCTATCTGTTATTATATCTCTACATGATAATGTTGATTTAAGTTTATCAGCTAGTTTTGAAACAGTAACTGCTTCAAGATCAATATCAACACCGGATTCTGAATAAGTAACCATTTTTACACCTATTGTTAATTTAAAATAAAATTTAATAATGTTGTAAATATTACAACATTTTATATTATAGTAATACTTTGTTGTAATTACTATATAATTATTAATGAATTCTCACACAGTCTAAATTAATTGGAGTTTTTGTTTCAATTTTATAACTTCTGTGAATTGAAGAAGCCAAGTCCACGGTTTTGTAAGGGTCACCATGGCATGTAATAACTTTTTCAGGTCTAGGATTGAGTCTTTTAACGTACTCCATTAATTGTCTTCTGTTTGAGTGTCCACTGAATCCGTTGATGGTTTTAACTTGCATTTTTACGCAGAATTGTCTAATTCTACCATCATCATCTTCAAGAGGAATTTCTTTCCAGCCTTTTTGAACTCTTCTACCCATTGAACCTTCAGACTGATATCCAACAAATATTAATGTGTTTCTTTCATCTTCACATAACCATTTGAAGTATTCTACAGAATTACCTCCGGTTAACATACCGGAAGTGGATAAAATGATTGCAGGTTGCTGGCTTTCAACAATCTCTTTTCTTTGGTCAATATTTTGAACTTTTTTAAACATGTCTGAAACGAATGGATTTCTGCCCATATGGAATATTTGGTCTCTTAAATCTTTACTTAAATATTCAGGTCTTGCTGTATGAATTGCGGTTGCTTCCCAAATCATTCCGTCAATGTAGATAGGCACTTCTTCTATTAATCCGTGTCTCATGTATTCTTCCAATACTACCATAAGTTCCTGTGCCCTTCCTACTGCAAATACTGGAACTAAAACTTTTCCGCCACGTTTAAGTGTCTTGTAAATGGTTTTCATCATTTCTTTTTCAGCATTATTTCTTGAAGGTTGCACATCCTCCCTTCCACCGTAGGTACTTTCCATAATTACGGTTTCAGCACGAGGGAATCTGATTGTTGCAGGTTCAAGTAATCTTGATGGTTCGTATTTGAAATCTCCAGTATAAACAAGGTTGTGTGCTCCATCACCAATGTGCATGTGAGATATTGCGGAACCAAGAATGTGGCCTGCATTATGCAATGTTAATCTAATATCTGGGGAAATATCTGTTACTTCTCCATAATCTAATGTGATGGTATTTTTAATTGCTTGTTTTACATGTTTTGATGTAAATGGTAAAGGATTGCCTTCTCTGTGGGCGATATCCAAATGATCAAATTGAAGTAATGTAGTTAAATCTCTGGTTGGAGTTGTACAATAAACAGGTCCTTCATATCCATAATGATAAAGGTATGGTACAAATCCACAGTGATCTAAGTGTGCGTGAGAAATAATAACTGCATCTAATTCTTCGATTGAAAATTCAGGTGCATTAAGATAAGGAAACGCATTTTTATTATCTGATGCAGCTACATTAACACCACAGTCTAGTAAGACACGGCTGTTAGGTGTTTGTAAAAGCATAGATGAACGTCCAACTTCTTTAAATCCTCCCATTGAAGTAACTCTTGCCCAGTCATTAGGATATTTACTTCCCTGATGGATTTGACGTCCGAGGCGTTGCAACATTTTCTTTCTTTCTTTGCTGCTGTTTTTTTGAATAGTTCTTATTTTTCCGATTATGTCTGAACTGATTGGAGGGGTTCTTAAAATTTTAGGCGCCCATCCGGTATTTTTTACAATATTTCTGGAGGTTACTCCATATTTTCCAATAACAAGTCCTGGTTTTTTAGCGGTAATCACCACTTCACCGGTAACAGTATCAAAATAAATATCAGTGATTTCAGCACCTTCAGGAACTATTTCATGAATCTTTTCAATAGTTTTTTCAGGTTCAAGTAATGCACTTTTATCAGATCTAATGATAATCCTTTTTCTAAGTTCTTTTGCAAGTGACCTTATCAAGTCACCGTTTTCAGTTATAATTTCTGGATTTTTGGTATAAACTACCACTTCAGGTCCTTCAAATTCAACTTTTGAAACTTGAATTTCATCAGGTAGCTTTTGCAAAATCTCCTTTTTAATATTCTCTAAAATATCTGAAGTCATATAATCCCTTCAAAAAAAGTTATGTGTATTAATTATAGTTTATGAAAAGCATTTAGCTATAATTAGTTGAATTTCATAAACTATGTACACATTATTATATAAAAAAATAGTTAGTTATGAAAAATTGTCTTTTGCTTTATATCTTATCCAAAACTGCATTAATTTTTTCATTATCTAACATTTCAAAGCCGTCTTTATCTACTTTGGCAACTAAATATCCGTTTCCGGAATATGTGTCACGTTCAGCAGCAGCTCTGATAGCTCTTATAGCTATTTCAATTCCTTCATCAGTTGTCAAATCATCTCTAAATCTGTCTTCAAGAACACCGTAAGCAACGATGGAACCTGATCCGGTAGATATGTATGTATCTTCAATCATACCTCCAGCAGGGTCTAAAGAGTAAAGAGATGGTTTGTCTCCATCCATTCCACCAAGTAATGTTTGAACATACATTGGTCCGGAACGTAATATGTTTGCTGTTAAGGATGCGGCTGCTTTTACACTTATTGCATCATTGTTTCTCATTTGGTATAATGATACTTCTGCTTCAATAACTTTCATTAAGCTTTGTGCATCTCCAACAGAACCAGCTATGGTTGTTACAATATGATCGTCAATTTTAAATATTTTTTCTGCGACTTTGTGAGCTACTAAATTTCCCATACTAGCTCTTCTTTCGCTTGCAAATACAACTCCATCTTTACAAGTAATTCCGACGGTTGTTGTACCTTCTAATATTTTGTCATCCATTTAAAACACCTCATATAAGTATTTAAAATATATATCTTATTTCAACTACTTGGCAGGTAATATATTAAAATTCAAATTAATATTGCTATTAATTTTTATTTAAAATCAGAATCAATAATTAGTATAAACTAACAATATTAATATTATCTATTTGTATATATAAACTTTTCTTATCGTGGTGTGTAAATGAAATACAAAAAAATTGGGGATATATTAATTTTGGATAATAAATATCCAAATGATGATTTTGAAGCGTTGTCTAAAAAGCATAATGTAAAGACGGTAATGAAAATAGACCATATTCAAGGAACTAAGCGTGAACCAGTCTATAAAATTCTTTATGGCAGTGAAACTGAAACAATCAATAAGGAAAATGGATGCTTGTTTAAATTAGATTTGTCGAAAGTAATGTGGTCTAAGGGAAATAATAACGAAAGATTAAGAATAGCCAAACTTGTTGAGGATAATGAAACAGTCATTGACATGTTTGCCGGAATAGGATATTTTTCAATACCTATTGGTGTCCATTCAAACCCTAAACAGGTATATGCAATAGAATTAAATCCCAATTCTCATTATTATCTGTGTGAAAATATCAAACTGAATAAATTGGATAATGTCACTCCAATTTTAGGAGATTGTATGGTTGAAACTCCGAAATTCAAGGCGGACCGTATTGTTATGGGATATGTTAAAACAACTCATCATTATTTAAAAGTAGCAATAGACAGTCTTAACAATGGAGGAATAATTCATTATCACGAAACAGTTCCTGAAAAATTAATCCAGACAAGGCCTATCGAAAGAATTAAATCACAGGCTGGTGACAGGGAAGTTGAACTTCTAAAAATAAATAAAATAAAAAAATATGCTCCTGGTGTGGAACATGTGGTTATTGACGCTCGGATAAATTAGTTATTTTATCTAAAATGTCTTTATTTAACCAATTTTTATTAAAGTATTTTTCATAAACGCATAATCTTTCGGTTAATTTGAATCCTTCATCTTCAGTCAGTTTTTTAAGTTCATCAATGCCTGGCCATGGTGATGTGATATTTACGTAATCAGGGCTGACTGGTGATACTCCTCCCCAATCATCTGCACCGCATAACAGAAATATTTGAGCTGTATCGCGATTAAGGTTGGGTGGCACTTGAATACTAACATCAGTATCTTTAAATACCATTGAAGCTGCTATGACTGTTTTTATCATATCTAAAAAGCTGGGACCTGTCCAATTTTCCATTTCAATTCCTGGAATCGGTGTGAAATTCTGTATGATTACTTCTTGAATATGTCCATACTCATCATAAATGTCTTTTATGGTCAACAATGAATCTGCAATTTCTTCTTTAGTTTCCCCTATTCCAATTAGTATTCCTGTGGTATACGGTATTTTCAGCTTTCCTGCATTTTTAATGGTTTCAATTCTCAGTTCCGGATTTTTCCCTGGACTTTTATTATGGGCAGGAAGTTCCATCAATCTTTTTGAACTGCTTTCAAGCATCAGTCCCATTGATGCATTAACCTCTTTTAGGAGTTTTAAGTCATCAAAACTAAAATTTCCTCCATTTGTATGAGGTAACAGACTGGTTTTTTCTAATGTCATTTTACAAATATCAACAATATAATCAACCATATTGTTATAGCCGTATTCCTTAAGTTTGATGCGTACTATTTCTTCTTCATCGGCATCTTCACCAAAAGTAAACAGTGCTTCGGTACACCCATATCTCTCAGCTTCTTTTAAATCCTCTAAAACCTCTTCTTTAGTTTTGAGAATAATAGCATGTGGATCATCAGGGCTCTTCTTAAAATTACAGTATCCACAATCATTTCTGCAGATTTCGGTTAAGGGTATAAAAATATTTTTAGAATAAGTAATTAGATTATTCTCCCTATATTTCGCGGTTTCTAGCATATATCTGATTGTGTCGCTATCATTTGCGTTTAATATTTGGAGAATATCTTCTTTAGTTATGGATTTCATTGTACTGTTTTATGTTCAGACACGGTTACTTCCACATATAATGGCGGAATTTCATTCCTGTCTTCCCAGATTGCAATAATAACATCAAAGTTTGGAAGTTCGAATATTTTATATTCAACTACAAGTCCCATAGATTCTAATTCTTCTTTTACTCTTAAGAATCCTCTATTGTCAACATCGGTTGTACTTCCTTCACTTTCTTTAATGTTTTTATCTCCCTCTTGCAAAATATCCTTAATTTTATCAGAACTGGCTTCTAATTCAGTTCCTCCTAAAATTTCACCAATTTCACTTAGTTTTGCCGAAAATTCATTAAGAGGTAAGATTTTCCTGCTCCTTCCTCTGACAATCAAAATTCTTTCATTATCAATTGCAGGTCTTGAGCCTTTAAAGGCATCAAAAAACCCCATGACTTGTCCTGCAATTTCATAAGTCTTTTTCATTAAATCAGATCCTATTCAATATTTAATTCTTCTTTTAATTCACCCATTGTGGTAACTTTTTCTGCAAATGCATTGTGCCTATGAATACTTTCATGATTTTCCTGACGTGATGTAATTAATGTGTCATCAGGGAAATGGGAGTATTTTTTAGCAATGCTTTCCATCATATTTCTGACACAGTCTTCAACAAATACTGGTTTTCTGTGTGCAGACATAACTGTTGCATTTTCATCTGGTCTTTTAAGTAATTCACATACTGGTGAACTCATTGAAGTTTCAATAATGTCAATAAGATCTTCTGCTTTAACGATATTGTTTTCAGGAACTTCTATAAGTAAGGTTCCCACTCCTCTTTGGTTGTGTGAAGCGAAAGTTACAGTATCTAATACTTTTTGAGTAGTTTCTTCATCTAAGAATTCCAATAATTTATTTTTATCAGATTCTCTCACGGATTCCTGTGCACATGGGCATACGGTCATTCCGATAACTTCAGCACCGATACTTTTTCTAATGCTTACATTACCGTCATCATCTCTTAAACCAACTGCTTTAGCAATTAATTTAGCCATTTCCTGAGTTTTATTTTTAGTCACTGGGGACTCTCTCATAAACATAAAATCGGTAGTCATTGAGATTTCAACACGTTTTGCATATTCATGTTTTTTCATCATGCAATCTACAATTTTAGCGCATAATGATTCAACATCAACTGTGGAATCTTCAGCAACAGTTTCAAGAACTTCACTTATTGCTTCAGGATTTCTAGACATGTGCACACCTTTTTGGTCATTTGGTAAATCAACAAATGCATCAAAGGTTGGTAATAATATTATAGGTCTTTTATTTCTTCTTTCTAGTTGTAATAATTTTTTTACTCCGGTCACTCCTACTCTAGTTAATTTGATAGGAATGCTTGGAGCATCATCTTGTGTGTCGGGTAAGCATACTGCCAATTTAATTACCTCGAAAAATTTTTCTTAATATTTTATATATATCATGTCTTTTTATTTATATATTTGTATGAATTTTAAAAATAATCTCTTTTTTTAATTATTTTTTTGGAAATTGTTTTTTACAGTTTCCGTTAGAAAATAGAAATTTTTCAATAATTTAAATTTGTAAAAAAAGTGTTATGCAGTAATTTCTTACTGCATATTGTATTTTTATAAAATGTTAGAAGATCCCATATCTTCTTTAATGACATCTAATACTGTTTGTGTGTATGTTCTTTCTATAATTGGATCTTTTAGTAATTCTTTGATAAATGAATTTAATTCATTTGTATTTCTGAATTTTGCAATTAAGAATGCGTCATATTCTCCAGTAACATCATAAATCCCGACTACATTTTTATTAAAAAAGGTTTTTTCTTCCCAGTTTTTGAGTTTTCCACCTTTAACTCTAACTCCAATAATGGTTGTTAATACAAATCCGAGTTTTTCGTGGTCGATAACTGGTGAAAACTTTTTAATAACACCTGATTTAACCATTTTGTCGATACGATTATGAACTGTTCCTACAGACACATCCAAACTGCGAGATATTTGTCTATATGAAGTTCTAACGTCTTCATTGATAATTTTAAGGATGTTAATGTCAGTGTCATCAAGTTTTATAACATTATCTTTAGTTTTTACCATATTTTTTCTCCTTATTTTCTTATTGTTAATTTATTATTTTGAATTGGAATTTTTAATAAATTAACTATACATATATTGTATTATTTTATATTATTTAAAACTATGCTTTATTTTACTATAAATTTTTTAAGATTTTTGCTTTAATGTTGTTTTTTTAATGTTGGAAAAAAGCTTATTTACATATTTTTCTTTTGTACCCTCGAATGTATATTAATTTTAACTTTTTTCTAAAAAATTTTATCATAAAATTATTACGATTGTTATCATCTATTCACTTTCACATAATGAAAATAATATATGTCTAATGTATTTAATTGATGCATCACTTTTTATTCCTAATGGATTGTAATGTGTTTTTATAGCAATATGGCCATTTTTTTCGATTTCATCAAAGATTAAATCTAATTTAGGTGCGCTTATTTTCATTGACTTGCAAATTTTGTGAACATCATAAAATGTTGCCGGTGCATTAGCTTCATTCAGACAACTATTTAAAAGCTTTAATGCCTCTTTTTCTTTATTGATTTTCTTATTTTCAGTTTCTTCAATCATATTTTGGATGAATTCTGAATTTTGAATTTCACCTAACCATAATGGGCCCGCATGGATTAATTTTTCTCCACAAACTGGGCAAACATCTTCTATTGGACTTGCCAGGCCTTTGCTTGTTTGTCTGTGCAAGCAATGTTTACAGTGACTGATGTATCCAATATTTTTTAAACGTTCATCAGTTTTTTTAGGACCTTTCTTGACATATAGATATAATCTCATATAATGCTCGGTGCTGTGTGACATTTTAACTTCAATGTATTTACCATATTTCGCAAGTGTCAATGCTACAAATCCTGCTAGAATTCGTATTCCGGTTTCATGACAATATTCGCTTTTGTAGGGTTTTGCATTATATTTCCTTATGCAAGGTTCTTTATATGTTCCGCATAATGCAGAAGTATCTGTAGCAGTGACGCAAAGCAGAGAGTTTCTACGGGCACAATATCCTGCGGAATCTAAAAACGGGGATGGGGTTCCAAAAGGATCAATATCAATAACATCAAATTCTCCTCTTTTCATTCTTAAAAACATGCTGGCATCATGTTGGAAAACTTCAATGTCATTTAAATCATTTAGTTTTATATTGTGTCTTTCATAAAAATTGGCGGTTTCACTAATGTCATTAATACAAACGGTTCCCACTCCATCTATTTCATTTTTATAACGGATGCCTCTTATTCCACTTCCTCCAAAAAGGTCGCATATGTTTATTTCCCTTTGTTCATTTTTTTGAAAAACTTGTATTGCAAGTATTGACAAATCCCTATTTAATTCCATGTTTGGGTTGTAAAATACCGGTGCATCAGATGAAATTTTATCAAATTCCGGAAATTCGATTTTTGTCAGTCCTTCTTCAATACTTTTAATTTTATATTCATCCATTTGTTCAACTCTTGTTCGTTTTTAATCAATTATGTAATGTTTTAAATATTATTAGATTTAAATATTATTATAGTATAATTAATCAACTGGTGATGATTGTGTCAGATATAAAAGTTCCTATTGCAAAACCAATAATTGGTGATGAAGAAATAGAAAATGTAGTTGAAGTTCTAAAATCAGGTATGATTGCTCAAGGCCCTAAAGTGGAAGAATTCGAACAAAAATTCGCAGATTGGGTTGGAGCTGATTACGGTATAGCTGTTAATTCAGGAACAGCCGCATTGCATGTTGCATTACTTTCAAGCGGCATTGGTCAAGGTGATGAAGTAATAACTACTCCATTTACTTTTATTGCAAGTGGAAACTCAATATTATACACTGGCGCAAAACCTATTTTTGCAGATATTGATTTAAAAACTTATACAATTAACCCTGATTCTATAGAAAAATTGATTTCAGAAAATACCAAAGCTATTTTGCCAGTTCAGTTATATGGGCAAGCTGCAAATATGGATAGAATCAATGAAATTGCTGAAAAATATGGGTTAATTGTTATAGAAGATGCTGCTCAGGCTCATGGTGCTACATCCAATGGGGGTAAAGTGGGCAGTTTAGGTGACATGTCCTGTTTTAGTTTTTATCCTACTAAAAACATGACTACTTCCGAAGGAGGAATAATCACAACTAATGATGAAGATTTAGCAGATAATGCAAAAATATTCAGAGCTCATGGTGCAAGCATCAGGTATCATCACGGTGAAATAGGATATAATTTTAGAATGACTGATATTTCAGCTGCAATAGGTCTTGCACAATTAGATAAAATTGATGGTTTTAATAAAAAAAGAATTGAAAATGCAGCATACTTAAATGAAGGATTAAAAGATGTTGATGGAATTATAACTCCATACTGTGCCTATGGATCAAAACATGTATATCACCAATACACAATCAGAGTTGAAAAAGGAGATAGGGATGATTGGGTAGATATTATAAATGAATGTGGTGTAGGAACAGGAATCCATTATCCAATCCCTCTGTACAATCAACCAATTTACAAATCTTTAGGAATTGAGGGAAATTGTCCTAATGCAGAACTTGCTGCTAACAGTGTAATTTCTCTTCCGGTACATCCATCATTAACAAAAGAAGATTTGGATTTAGTTATTGAAGCAGTAAAAACTGCTTCCGAAGAGTTAGATTAATTTCTAACCCTATTTTTTTATTTTTTGTCATTTATTTTTTTCATTTTTAAATTCATTTAATTTATTGACAATTAATTAAAAACATTTTTAAAATATAAAATATATATTATTTAATTAAGTTATATGTTGTATAAATAACAGTTTATTATTGAAAAATATTCTATAAACGTAGGGGTTGAAAGAAATTAAACTTTAAATATTCTATGATTAGATTATAGTGTATTTTTAGGGGGCTTGAATGTTTAATGATTTTTATAAAAATAAAAAAATTCTTGTTACTGGAGGTTCAGGGTCTATCGGTAAAAAAATTGTCAAAGAATTAAATAAATATGATGTTGATGTCATAAGAGTTTTGGATAATAACGAAACAGAATTATTTGATTTGAGTAATGATTTTAATTCTTCTAAAATAAAGATTTATGTTGGAGATATTAATAATCCGCAGGGATTAAAAAGTGTATTTAAAGATATTGATATTATTTTCCATGCGGCAGCATATAAACACGTTCCATTATGTGAATATAATCCGATCAGTGCGGTTAAAACTAATATTTTAGGAACTCAAAATGTAATTGATATGGCAGTTTTATGTGATGTTGAAAAAGTTGTTTTAATCAGTACGGATAAGGCAGTTCATCCGGAAAATGTAATGGGAGCTACTAAATTTTTAGCTGAAAGACTGATGATGGCGGCAAATACCTATAGTGAGAATAACGGAACTAAATTCTCTTGTGTTAGATTTGGTAATGTGTTAAATTCAAGAGGGTCTGTTATTCCATTATTTAAAAAGCAATTGAAAAATGGCGGTCCAATAACTCTCACTGATGAAGACATGACAAGATTTATAATGAATATCTATCAAGCCGCTAAACTCATTTTACAGGCTGGTAGTTTATCTCAAGGCGGAGAAATATTTATATTGAAAATGCCCGCATTTAAATTACATGACCTCGTTGATGCAATGATTGAATTTTATGCACCGGTATACGGGTATAACCCTGAAGATATTGATGTAAAAATCATTGGAAAAAGGCCTGGTGAAAAATTATATGAAGAATTGATGACTTCTGATGAGATGTTATCTGCTTATGATAATGGTGATTTATTCATTATTCATGATGAATTAAATAAACAGCATCCTGATTTTATTTATAATTCTAATGAAGTAGACCATTTATCAAAAGATGAAATTTTAAATATTTTAAAAGAAATGGAAGGTTAAGGTGGTTTTTGATGAATATTCCATTTTCCCCACCGGATATTTCAGATAATGAGATAGAGGAAGTTATCGATACATTAAAATCCGGATGGATAACAACTGGTCCTAAAACAAAAAAATTTGAAAATGACATTACTTCTTATTGTGGCAGTGCAAAAACTGCTTGTTTAAGTTCTGCTACCACCTCTCTTGAAATGACCTTGCGCATTTTGGGAATTGGAAAAGGTGATGAAGTTATTGTTCCCGCATATACTTATACAGCATCATGCAGTGTCATCTGTCATGTTGGAGCAACTCCCGTTATTGTTGATAGTCAAAAGGATAATGTTGAAATGGATTATGATTTAATGGCTGATGCCATAACGGAAAAGACTAAAGTTATTATTCCTGTTGATATTGCGGGAATCCTCTGCGATTATGATAAAATATTTGAAATTATTGAAAGCAAAAAAGATTTGTTTAATCCTAATTCTGAGTTGCAGGAAATATTTAACAGAATTATTGTTGTAGCTGATTGTGCACACGGTTTTGGCGCTGTAAAAAATAATAAAAAATCCGGAACTTTTGCTGATTTTACCTGTTTTTCATTTCATGCAGTTAAAAATTTAACCACTGCTGAAGGCGGTGCGGTTACATGGATTGATCATGATGGACTTGATAATGAGGAATTGTATAAACAGTACCAAATTTATTCACTGCATGGTCAAACTAAAGATGCACTTGCAAAAACGAATGGGTCATGGGAATATGATATTTTAATTCCAGGATATAAATGCAATATGACTGATATTCAGGCAAGTCTAGGTTTAATGCAATTAAAAAGGTATTCTGATATTTTAAAAAGAAGACAAGAAATCATTGCTAAATATGATGCAGCATTTTGTGAATATCCATTTATCAGACAATTCCATAAAACAGAAAATTCTGTTTCATCAGGACATTTATATCTTTTAAGAATTGAAGATATTGATCTTGATAAAAGAAATGAAATCATTTCAAAAATGGATGAACGTGGGGTAAGCACTAATGTTCATTATAAACCTTTACCGTTATTGACCGCTTATAAAAACTTGGGTTTCAATATTGATGATTATCCAAATGCCTATAATTTGTTTTTAAATGAAATTTCCCTTCCTCTTTATTCCACATTAAGTGATGAGGAAGTCGAATACATTATTGATACTCTGTTAGATATTATGAAGGATTATTTTTAAGGCGGTTAAAATATTAAAAAGTGATGGTTATTAGAGATTCTATTTTAACATTTGGTTAACTGTGTCAACTTTAGCATCCAAAGTTCTGTTTTCCAAATCTCTTCTGTCATCTACTTTAATCACGGTATAAACTCTGCCTATTCCAAGTTCAAAAATAGCTTCTTGAGCATTGGCTATTGCATCATATAATTCTTTTAGGTTTTCTGCTTCAATTTGTGTTCCCATTCCGGTTAACTGATAATTAAGTCCGGAATCCTTAATGGACTGGACTGCAGCAGTCACGTACTCTTTACATTCTGTAGTTTCAGTTCCTACAGGCAATATTGCAAAATCACAAGTAATCATTTTTTTTCACCTGGTAAAATTATTTATTTATCTTTGTATAAATTAATTTAGTAATGGTTAAATTAAACAAAGATGAATTCAATGAAAAGATTTTTACAAGAATCAATAATCTGATTTCTGATTATGAATTAATTAAAGAAAATGAACTTATAGCTATTGCATTATCTGGTGGAAAAGATAGTGTTTTAACATTGCATGCACTAAAAAATTACCAGAACTATTTGGATTTTGATTTGGTTGCTATAAGTGTTGATGAAGGAATTGAAGGTTATAGACAACATGGAATTGATTCTGCAATAAAAAATGCCAAGGATTTGGATGTTGAACTTGTTCAAAAATCATTTAAAGAGGAAGAAGGATTCTGTCTGGATGATATTTATCAGGATTTTAAAAGTGCCTGCATTCCCTGCGGTGTTTTTAGAAGAAATATTTTAAATAAAACTGCCTATGAATTGGGAGCTGTTAAAATAGCTACTGGACATAATTTGGATGATGAGATACAATCATTTTTAATGAGTTTTGCAAGAGGAGATACCATTAAATTTTCTAAATTTGGCCCTGAACTTGATGTTATTCATCCAAAATTAGTTCCAAGAATAAAACCTCTGTGGAACACTCCTGAAAAAGAGGTGGGCATGTGGGCGGTATTAAATGATATTGATATCCATTTGGATGAATGCCCGTATTCTCATTTATCACTAAGGGCTAAAATAAAAGAATTTTTAAATGTCAGTGAGGATAAGTATCCTGGTATTAAAAATAATGTGATGGAATCTTTTCAAAAGATTTTAACTTTTGAAAATGATATTTCCACAAGCCTTAATGAGTGTGAAGTTTGTGGTGAGCCGACTTCATCAAATATTTGTAAGGCTTGTGAATTAAAAGAATTAATTTCTCATAATTGCGAAGGCCATATAAATAATGAATAACGCAACTAAAATTGCACCTTCTTTTTTATCATATTTTTCTTGTGTTTTACCAAAGATGAAACATAATATTGTTACAAATATCATGAATAGGACATCTATAAGCAAACTTGAATCAAGAGGTATTGCACTTATTGCACTACTTGCACCTAATACAAACAGAATATTAAATATGTTTGATCCAATTACATTACCTATAACTAACTGATTTTCACCTTTCTTTAAAGCAGTAAGGGAGGTTACAAGTTCAGGTAAAGATGTACCAACTGCCACAATAGTTAAACCTACCAATGTTTCACTCATTCCGAATGCTATTGCTATAGCTGAAGCGCTGTCAACAACCAAATCTCCACCAAGTACAATTCCGGCAATTCCGATGAGGATAAAAATTATACTTTTTGGAAGAGACATTTTAGCTTCTTCAACTTCGTTAGCATCTTTTGATTTTCGTGCATTGCGTATTAAATAGAAAATATATGCAGCTAAAATTATTAATAAGATTATACCTTCAATATTGCTTATGTTCCATCCAATGAATATGAAAACTGCAAATAATATTGTAATTCCAACAAGGAATGGTAAATCTTTATCTAAAACACTTTTTTCCATTAATAAATCGCCAAGTAATGCAGATACTCCAATAACCATCAGCATATTAAATAAATTACTGCCGATTACATTACTGACTGCAAGCGCATTACTTCCAGTAAGTGAAGATGTAATGGAGACGGCCGCTTCAGGAGCACTTGTACCAAATGCAACAATTGTCAAACCAACGATGATGGTAGGAATCTTTAAAATTGAAGCAATACTGCTTGCACCATCTACAAAAAGGTCTGACCCTTTTATTAAGAATACAAATCCAACTAATAATAAAACAATCTGAATTATTATTGATGCATCCATTTAGTTATTCCTCCTTATTTTCTTCCTCTTGCGGACCTAAATCGGTTACAAGAACTTTGTCAATTTGGTGACCGTCAATATCAATGATTTCAAAGATAAATCTTCCACATTCATATTTGTCCTTTTCATCAGGAATTGTACCGCTTATACTTAAAATAAATCCTGCTAATGTGGTATAATTGTCTTCCTCTTCATCAGGGAGGGTATCATTGAAATCAAATAATTTTTTAAACTCTTCAATATTGTATCTTCCATCAATTAACCATGTGCCGTCATCTCTTTGAACAGCTTTAGGTTCATCGTCTTCATCAATACCTGGAATGTCCCCTACAATTCCTTCAAGCAAGTCGTTTAAGGTAATTAATCCTTCAACACTTCCAAATTCGTCTACAACAAGGGACATATGAACATATTCCTGATTTTCCTTAAATTCTTTAAGCAGTTCCAATGTTTCCATATGTTCGGATACAACCAGTGGTTCTTTAACGATTTTATTAATATCAAATTTTTCTCCACTAAACATTGCAGAAAGGATGTCTTTTGCTTGAACTACTCCAATAAAGTCATCCAATTCACCATGAGCTATTGGAAAAATTGACCTTCTGCTTTCAATAATTTTTACTTTATTGATTTCTCTGTCGTCTTCCAAATCAATCCAAATGACTTCATTACGTGGAGTCATTATGGTTTCAACTTTTTGGTCATCAAGTTTGAAAACCCTTTTGATAATGTCTTCCTCTTCTTTTTCTATGGTTCCGTCTTCTCTTCCTTCTTTAATCATCAATTCGATTTCTTCTTCAGTAACAAGATCGTCATTTCTATTTTCGATTCTCAATAACCATAATAGAAAGCTGCTTGATTTTGCAAGAACATAACTAGCTGGTTTTGAAATTTTTGATAGGATTACCATGCTTTTTGCAACTTTTAGTGAAACTCTTTCAGGGTCATTAAGAGCAATAACTTTTGGAACAATTTCTCCAACGACCAATGTTAAATAAGTGGTTACAATAACGACAATGGCTACACTTATCGGTTCGCTGTAAGGCACAAATGAAATTAGTTGTGAAAGAGGTTTTGCTAATGTTACTCCTCCAAAAGCCCCAGTTAAAACACCAATAAGTGAAATTCCAATTTGAACAGTTGATAAAAATTCGTTAGGGTCTTCCAATAAATCAAAAACAATTTGAGCGTTTTCATTCCCTTCTTCTAAGTATTTTTGCATTTTTGCTTTTCTTACAGATACAACGGCTAATTCTGCCATTGATAAATATCCGGTAAGGATAATTAAAATTAATATTATGATTATTTCCAATGTCGTTCCAATCATTTTTAACAGACCAATTAAAACTTATAACTCACTGGCTCTTTTAAAGTCAGTGTTGCCATATATCTCATCCTGCATTTGCTGAACTGCCAGTGATGCCTCTTCTCTTGTCTCTACTTTTTTAAAGATTCGTCTCTGTTTGACCTTTAAAGTTTTTCCACATACGCATTTGCGAGTTGCAACTCCTTTTTTTGCATATAATACTCGCCCACAGTCACAACGAAATATAAGATACATGATTATTTTTCCATTTAAAATTAATAGTAATTATAATATTATCAATATATTATATAAAATTTTCACTATCCACCAAATATTTTCATGAATAATGGTATGAAAACTTTTGATGGTAAAATCACTAGTGTAGCTATGCTGACTCCTAAATTTGTTCCTATAACTACCAAAAGAATTCTGAAAATGTTGTTTCCCCAAAGGTCCCTAAAACTTTTAACATGGCCTAAATTTTTAACGTCACTTTGTCGGACCTTTCTAAATTTTGCTTCAACAAGTCCTGAAAACCATCCTGCTGCTAACAATGGGTGGATAATTGTTAAAGGAGCCACCAGCCCTCCAACAAGTGCAGATTGAATTTTTGACCCTGAAAGAATTGATCCAATAAATCCCATTACCATACTTATAATGATGAAATCATATATGTTCCAGGTTATGTTTATCCCATTAAAATATGCCAGAAAAAATATCACCACAAATAATATAGGAATCAATGCTAAAATTATTTTAAGCCATGGAATGCCTTTTTTATCGTCAATTTTTTCTAATTCATGAAGTGGAGGTATTGTTTCGGGATTATCCAAATATCTGTTGATTCCCGGTTGGTGTCCTGCACCAACAACTGCAATCACTCTGTCTTGAGGGATTTTTAAAATGCTTCCTGCAAGATATGCGTCTCTTTCATGTACGAGAGTTTCATAAACACTGGGAGCTTCATCTTTAAACATTTCCATCAGGTCATCAAGATTTTCAGGATTTTTAAGTTCCTCAATGTCAACATCATCTTCATCACCAAATCCTAAAACGGAAGCAAGCAATCCATATAAAAATTTAGCTTTTTCTTTAAAACCCATTTTATTTAAAGCTCTTTGTAATGTGACTGATATGTCTCTATCAATAAGAGCTATTGGAATTCCTAAATCTTCAGCCGCTTCAATGGCTCCGACCATTTCAGCACCCGGTTTAACGTCAACATCTTCTCCTACTTTGGATTGAAAGTAACTTAGGAGTGTTGTTGTAAAAAATAATCCTACTTTATTGTCTTTAATTATTTGAGTAACGGATATTGTATCGTCTCTTTCAATTCCAGCCATTTCTTCTTTAAGACGAGTATATCTGCCTCTATCAAGTTCAATAGCTACTACATCTGGGTGCTGTTCATAAATTGCATCTTTTACTTCTTCAACACTGTTTGATGATACATGTGCAGTACCTATTATTGTTAAGCATTCTCTTTTCAAAATAACACTTCTTTATTTTTAATCTATTATCTAATAATATTATGAAATCTTAATATATAAACTTAATCTTTAATCAAAATTAATTCATTATTTTGATATATTGCCACATTATCTGAAATGTTTCTTTGACAACTGCAGTCAATATCTTCTTTATAGCCCAGTTTAGTTAAACGCTTTCCTGAGCGGGAATTGTAAAATCCTTCTTTTAATGAATTTTTATCTTTACTGGATTGTATTGCTGCTTTTGCAAAATCATTCAGCTCATATTCATTTAAATTTTTACATATTTCATGCAGGATTTCCCCTGATGCAAGAAAATCTTCAAAAGCAAATTCTCCTCTCACTCCTGCCATGACAACATCGATGTGATTTTCAGCAATTTTAACTGATGTTTCGGCTACGGCTTTGGCGTTTACAAGCGATCCGATAAGAACTGTCGAATTCATATTTTTAAGAATCCTTGTTCCATTGCTTGTTGTAAGAATTAATATTTTTTCAGCACCCTCATAATCTTTCAGGGCTGTTGGTGAGTTTCCAATGTCAAATCCATCTATTTTTTCTCCCATGCGTTCTCCAGCGAGAATGCCTCCGATTTCTTCTTTTAGTTTAAATCCTTCTTCGGAGCTGAAGCATGGAATTATTTTTTCAAAATTGTTCAATGCCAGTGTTATGCTTGTGCTTGCTCTTAGTGCATCGACCATTATGGAAATGTCTTCACTGCATGTTGTCTCTAAACTTAATGTGACTTTCATGATTTAATTTATTTAGATGTTACTATAATAATATATAGTATGAAAATTATTACAACGCCTATGTGTGAGGAAATAGTAAAATTGGCAGGGATTTCAGATTACACGATAAATAAATTTCCTGATGAAGAGGATGGGGATTTGGCAATTGTATTGTCTGAAAGTAAAGTTGAGATGGATTCAATACCTATTAAAATCAATACTCCTTCACAGATTTTTGAAAGCATCAAAAAAGTTTCTAAAATTGGGGGGAATGAAATGTCTGATGAGGATATACTGGTCTTTTTTAGTGATTATAAGCTATGTGAAAAATATTTAAATTCCAATTTCAAAAGGGATGTTAATGTTAAGGTGTATTCCGAATTTTTAAAAGACATTGTTTTAGATTTGGGATTTAACATAGTATCCGAATGCTTTGATTATGTCGTATATCCTGATTATTTAAAAAATAATGTTATAGAAAACGAAAATTTGGTGGAAATCCCTTCTCACAATAGCATTTCTAAAAATCCATTCGAAAAGGTAGAATTGAGATATGCGATTTTAGAAAATTTAATATAATATATAATAAAAATATATGATTATTATAATTGCATTTTTGAGAGTTGTTAATGATGTATGAAACATTAATATTTACTGGTGGAGTTCACAAAAGTGAAGAAATAAAGGAACTGATTGAAGATTTAGGAGGATTTATTCTTCAGGAAAGTATTCAGCAAATGGAATTGGTCTTGAATATGGCTGTTCCTTTAGAAGATGTTGATAAAATCGAAAAAAAATCATCAGAACTATTGGGTAAAATATCTGTTGCTCCAATGGCAGGTTCTGAAATAGCTATTGTTTCACCAACTCTTGCAAGACACCACCTTCCTCATGCAGCATGCGATATTTCAGAATATCTGCGTGAGTTTGGTGCAAAAGATAATATGATTGGTCTTGCCAGGGGTGATGGTAAAGGTACTTCAGGTATTACTGAAGAAGAAAAAAGCCTAATTGAAGAACATGATATAGCTATTTTTGCTTTAGGAAGTTTTGAAAACTGTATTAAAGAAAAAGCCTTTTTATATGATGATATTGACATACCAGTAATCGTAACAGGATCTCCTTACATGTCTGCTGATGAACTTCCTGGTGCTGATGCATATGTTGGAGGGCTCGGCAGAATTCCAAGAAGACTTAGACGAGGTCCTGATATACGTGCACTTGATACATTGGTTGAAACCGTTGAATCAATATTGAATGATAAAAAACGTGAAATGACTCTTGATGCACCATTAGTTCCAGCTATTGTTGTTAAAAATGCAATTGAAAATCAGGTTAGAGAAATCAAAGATGTTATTTCTCCAACACCGGTAACTTCACAACTTGACGGTGTTCGTGTAAAATTAAATTATGATAAATATGCGGATGTAATTGCAGATGTAGTTATTGATGGCAAAAAATTATCTGAACTTGCTGAAATTAAAAAATCATTTATGTATGATTATATTTTAGTAAAAATAAATAGTGAGAGTTCTCTTGTAGAGGATTCAAACTAATTTTCTTTTTTTTTTAAATTATTCTTCTCATTCCAAAGAAATTAATTGCATCAACCAAATCATTAAACTGTTCCAATTCTCTTTCTATGACATTTTCATCGGTCATATCTATACTTAATTCTCCATCAACGCTTAGGGTATCAGGGCCACGACCTACAATTCTTTCAACACCGTCTGCACTTAAAATTCTCTCTGCATCTAATTGATGGACAAATGACCGTCCAGGTAAGATTACTGCTTGTCTTATTTCACTTAAGTCAAGTTTTTCCAAATCTTCTTTTGTAATTAAACAGGCTATTTCCTTTTCAACGCCAACAACATTAACATTGTCTCCGGTTTCTAATTTTGAAAATATTTTGGAAATGTACGGTTCTGCAATTTTGGATGTGATTATTGTAGCATCACCTGTTATAGGCTTTATAAATTGCAGGAATACTTCATTTTCATCACTTGCTATTGCAAAAGGGCCTCCGGTTACAGGATCACATAATGGGGTACCACTTACTCTAAATTTATATTCGCTGTTAATTTGTTTTACTAGTTCGGAAAATTCTTCAACAGGCTGGGATTCTATTCCTTTAAGAATAGGTTCGTTTCCTAATATCAGTCCTTCATTGAACGTATTTGCAAATCTCATTAAAAGCATTCCTTTTGCTCCCCATTCTTCCAGAGAATTGCAAGTTTGACGTAAAACATCCCCGTCATTAACACCAGGTATTATTACAGCAGCACCAGTCAGTTCGATGTTTTCACAAAAAATCTGACATGCTTTAAGCGCTTCTTCTGGATATTTGTCTTTAACCCATTCTCTTCTGAGTTTAGGGTCTGATGAAAAAATAGTAAATGAGACTTCTTTAACGCCGTTGTTTATTAATCTTGCGGCTGTTTGACTATCACTGATTCCTTTTCCACAGGTATAACCCAGTACTGAAGGGATTCCCATCTGTTTTAGATTGGCAGTTAGGTTTTCAAGGTGGGGATAACAGCTGACATCTCCTCCTCCACTTATGTATGCGGAAATTTCTCCTCTCCCCATATTCATCATTAATGCACTTTGAACTTCATTCATTACTTCAAATGGTGATTTAAATGCACCTTGAGTTTCAGATACTCCTTTACTGCATCTTTCACAGCCAATTTTATTAGGTAAACAATGAGCACAGCCAAATACTTTAATTTCTTTTACCTTTCTAAAGTAACAGTACTTACAAAATCCGTTACAATCTTTCCCAGGTATTCCTCCAACATCTGCTACAACTTGCATAATAATTATTATTTTAATTCATTTTATTTATAAATGAAGTGTATTTTTTTTTAAAATTTTTTTTATTACTTTTAGTATTATTTATTACTGGCAGTCTTAAAAGTAATAATTTGTATTTTTTCTTTGTTTTTAATATGGGCTATTTATATTATTTTTTTTATTAATTATACTGAATTTAAATATTTTAATTAATATTAGGCCTTATTTTAATTGTTATATCTTTAAATTTTAATTTTAATTAATTTTAAAAAGTATTACTTTTGGGGGTATTTTTCTTAAAATTTTTTTGTTTTATTATACTTTATAAAGTTTTCTAAAATATTTCATAGGTAATCTTTATATTATATCTTTTATAAAATAAAATTTGTATACCATATGGCTGGCTATTGCAAAAACTTGCTTTGTAGCTCAACTCAATTTGGT